>CAYXWH010000018.1:9858-27300 GCA_964468755.1 uncultured Dehalococcoidaceae bacterium | reverse complement strand
AGTTTTCTCCTTTTCCTGTCTCTGGCCATCTTCGGCCTGGCGTTTACCGTAAACAGTACCTTGCTCAACCCGGAATTTGTCATCTCGGAAGTGGACAAGCTGGATATGTCAGCAGTATCGAGGGAATTAGTAGGGGACTACGTCGCTGAGGAGATTGTTGACCAGCTGCCTCCTGAGCTGCAGGCGAACGCAGCCGGATTTGTCAGAGAAGCGGTGTATGATATTGTCTCCGACCTGGAACCATTTATCAAGCAGGAAATCAATAAAGTTGTTCATGCCGGTTACAGCTTCATGCTGGGGGAAAGTGATAGCTTGAGGGCGGTAATTTCTCTGGAACCGTTGAAAGAACACTTGAGGGAAAGCCTGAGAGACGTTTTCTGGCAGGGCTTTCAGCAGTCAGTGCCAGCGGAGTTCGCCGGCTTACCACAACCACAATTACAGCAGTACTTTGAGCAATATTATAACCAGTACTATCAGGAGTTCTCCGGGCAAATACCGTCATCGCTGGTGATTGATGAGGGTTATATTCCCACCGAGGTGATGGAGCAGATTACCCGGGTAAGGCAGTACATCGGCTATTTCCAGACCGGTTACTACGCATTGATTGGCTTCATGGTGCTGCTCATCCTGCTGATTATTCTCATTAACCGTAATGTGCGGGGCAGTACCCGTGACCTGGGTATAACGCTACTGATTTATGGCGCCCTGGAGTTTGCCGGGGTCTTCCTCGCCCGGAACTTCCTGCCGGACAGCCTGCCACTCTCGGGGATTCCGGCATCAATTCAGATGTGGGTACTTGGATTGACCAGTGACCTTATAGCACCGCTACAGACGTTCAGTATCGGGGTGATGGTGGCCGGGGTAGTGTTACTGATAGTTTCCTTTGTCTATAAGCCGGGGGAGGTGGAGGAGTAGATAACCCCCCACCCCACCTGAAATGACCGCCCCCACCGCTATGGCTATGGTGCCCAACAGGAAGGCGTCAAACCAGAAGCCGCCGGGGAAGAGCATGATGAGATAATCACGCGTAGGGTCAAGCTGCCAGAGGTCATTGGCGAAGCTGATGAGGTGAAACTGGACAAAGATCTGGTTAAAGTTCAGCAGTATGCCTGCGCCCAGCAACAGCATCAGACCCAGAGTAAGGCTGCCGCCGGCTACCAGACCCCTTGCCAGCTGCCGCCGGTCACGCCACCGGAACAGGCTGAGAAGAACGTAAACCAGAGTATACAGGAATGTGCCCAGCAAGACCCGGTAGTCCAGCCGGAGCAGCCCCTTCACATCTTTGAGGTGAGCCACTTCCCGCTCATTAAATAGCTCGAGCGGCTGGCTATCCTTCTGTACTGTGAGAGCGATATACTCTTCACCGGAGTTGAAATAGTCAATCAGTCCCGCGGCAGCCCGGTGCAGCTCGGTAGCCGACAGCCCGGTAGTCCGGCTTACCTGGTACTTTTCAAACCCGTACTGGTACAGCCACTGGCTGTTGGCAATCCCGGCAATGGTGACTGTCAGCAACAGCACCGGCAGACACAGGACAAACAGCAATTTAGCCAGAAAACGTAAGATTTTCAATGATATCACCGGTAATCCCTACTAAATTGTACCGCATTGGCTCTTAGAAAAATACCCCCGGCAATTGGTGCTATGTTATAATTACCCTAGCCCATGTTTACGCATCTTCATGTCCATACCGAATATAGTCTGCTCGATGGTATGTCCCGCATCCCCCGGCTGATAGCCCGGGCCAGGGAACTGGGTATGGATAGCCTGGCCATCACTGACCACGGCGTGATGCATGGGGTCATTGAGTTCTACGAGGCAGCCAGGGAAGCCGGTATCAAGCCGATTATTGGCTGTGAGGTCTATGTCGCCGAGGGCAGCCGCACCGACCGCAATGCCGGAAACAAGAACCACTACCACCTGGTGCTGCTCGCCAGGAACCAGACCGGTTATCAAAATCTCATTCAGCTTACCACCCGGGCCCATCTGGAAGGGTTTTACTACAAGCCGCGGGTAGACCGTGAACTGCTGCAAGAATACCACCAGGGACTGGTAGCCCTCAGCGCCTGCATTAAGGGGGAGCTGCCTCAGCTTATTCTGGGCCGGCGGTTTGAGGAGGCGAAGCAGGCAGCGGCATGGTATCAGCAGACATTCGATGACTTCTATCTGGAAATACAGAGACACCCGATGGTCGAGCTGGAGGAGATAAACCGGGGGCTGATTAGCCTCAGCACGGAGCTGGGCATACCGCTGGTGGCTACCAATGATGTTCACTATGTCAACCGTGAAGATGCTGCGGCGCATGACCTGTTACTGTGTATCGGCACCAATTCATCGATACATGATGAGAAACGGATAAAGATGGCTGGCGACTTCTTCTACCTGAAAAGCCCGCAGGAAATGGCTGAGTTGTACCGGGACATCCCCCAGGCAATTGAGAATACCGGGCGTATCGCCGAGATGTGTAATCTTGAGCTCGAGTTCGGGCGGCTCCACCTGCCGGAAATAGACCTGCCCGAAGGCAAAACTGCTGACCAGTTTCTGGCTGACCTGTGTTATGATAATCTACCGGATTACTACCCGGAGCGTACCCCGGAGATAGAGCAGCGGCTCGAGTACGAGCTTGAGGTAATTAAAAAGACACAGTTTGCCAGCTACTTTCTCGTGGTATGGGATATTATCTCTTATGCCAAGCAAGAGAATATTCTCTACGGGGTGAGAGGGAGTGCCGCCGCCAGCATTGTGCTGCACTGCCTGGGTATTACCCAAATCGACCCCATCGAGACCAGGTTGGTCTTTGAGCGGTTTCTTAACTTTGAGCGTCAGGAGATGCCTGATATAGACCTGGATTTTCAGGATGACCGCCGTGACGACATTATCGCCTATGTATCTCAAAAATACGGTCAGGACCACGTGGCTCAAATTATTACCTTCGGCACACTGGGGGCGAAGGCGGCTATCCGGGACGTGGGACGGGCTCTGGGTATGCCTTATGGCGCTGTCGATCGGGTTGCCCGGCTGGTACCCAATGCCCCGGGCATGACCCTGGAGCGAGCCCTGGCGGAAAACAGCGAGCTCAAATCCGCCTGTCAGGAAGATGAAATAGTACGCAATCTGGTTAACTCCGCCAGGAAGGTGGAAGGCATTGCCCGCCACGCCAGTACCCATGCTGCCGGCGTGGTTATCTCCAAGGAGCCACTCACCCGGTATGTTCCACTCCAGCGGAGCAGTCGGGTCAATGGTGACGAAGCGGTGATGACCCAGTTCGCCATGGGGGATATTGCCCGCATCGGTCTACTAAAGATGGACTTTCTCGGCCTGGCCAATCTTACCATACTGGGTAAGGCGAAGGAGATTATCTACCAGAATCACGGCATTAACATTGACCTGCCGCACATACCTATGGATGATCCCAGGACATTCGATTTGCTTTCATCCGGAGAGACTGCGGGCGTATTCCAGCTGGAAGGGGCCGGCATGCGCCGCTACATTAAGGAGCTCAAACCGACCATTTTCAGTGATATTGCCGCCATGGTGGCTCTGTACCGCCCGGGTCCGATGGAGCATATCCCCACCTTTATTGAAGCCAAGTACGGACGGGAACCCATCCACTATCCCCACCCCGCCCTCACCAGCATCCTCGAAGAGACATATGGCGTGATTGTCTACCAGGACCAGGTACTGTTTATCGTGCAGGCGTTCGCCGGCTACAGCCTGGGGCAGGCGGATATCTTTCGTAAAGCCATGGGCAAGAAAATCGCAAAGGTGATGCAGAAGGAGAAGCGCAACTTCTTCGCCGGGGCCAGAAAGAAGGGCTTCTCCGAAGAACTCGCCGCCGAAGTCTTCGCCCTCATTGAGCCGTTCGCCGGCTATGCCTTCAACAAGGCACACAGTGCCAGCTATGCCCTTATCGCCTATCAGACTGCCTATCTCAAGGCAAACTACCCGGCGGAGTATATCACTGCTTTTCTGATTGTCCATGCCGATAACTCGGAGAAGGTAGCCGGTGCCGTTGCCGAGTGCCGCCGCCTCGGTATCAGGGTAAACCCTCCGGATATCAACCGCAGCCAGGTCAACTTTGCTATCGAGAAAGATGAGACCGGGGCTCCGGCCATCCGTTTTGGGCTGTCGGCTATCAAGAACGTGGGTGCTGGCGCCGTAGAGCCGATTGTGGCCGAAAGGGATAAGGGGGGCGGTTTTCAGTCCATCGAGGATTTTTGCCGCCGTGCCGACCTGAAGGCAGTCAATCGGCGGGTGATGGAGAGCCTCATCAAGGCCGGGGCACTGGACTGCCTGGGCGACCGCGCCACGCTGCTGAATAACGTAAGCTGTATCCTGTCGCTGGCGCAGCGAGAGCAGCAGCTCCGCGAGACCGGTCAGGCTACCATGTTTGACCTGTGGGGGGAGATGGCCCCGGTACCGCTGCCCGGTCTGGACATGGTGCCGGATGATGCTTCGGCGCGGGAGAAACTGGGCTGGGAAAAGGAGCTATTGGGGGTATATATTTCCGAGCACCCCTTCAGCGCGGTGGCGGCTCGTGTCGGTGCTGAGGCAACCCTTTGCGGGCAGGTCGATGAGGAACTGTCCGGACAGACCGTGGTCGTCGCCGGTATGGTTGCCTCGGTCCGCTACCTGCTGACCAGAGACGGCCAGTCCTTTGCCAGCGCCATTATCGAGGACCTTGATGGCCAGCTGGAAGTAATGGTCTGGCCCAGGGTCTATGCGGAGAGCAGAGACCTGTGGGAAGAAGGTACCATTCTGTTGATTGAAGGCAGGGTCAGGGTGAAGGATGACCGGGTGCAATTGAACTGTGACCGGGTACGCCGCTACCAGCCGGCATCGCCGGTGGAAGAGACGGTGCCTCTACCCGAGGAGCCGCCGGCTGAGAAAGCCGCTGTGGATGAGAAAGCCGGCGCTGAAAATAAGCGACTGGTGATACGTATCTGCCAGACCGAGGACGAGGGCAGTGATATCGCCCGTCTGCATCAGGTAGTTACCCTTCTCCGGGAGTACATGGGGCAGGATGAGGTTAAGTTGAGCATTACCAATGGCAGCCGAATTACCCACCTCAAATTAGCCAGCATGTATACCGGTTACTGTGAAGAGCTTCATCAAAAGTTAATCACACTGGTAGGGGAAGATGGGCTCAGAGTGGAGACTACTGGCTAGGTTAGACACATCACTGTAGCAGCAGGCAAAGGATGCAGATAAGTAAAGACTCTTTACCAAACGCTAAGGACTTCCTTTTTGCAGTTTTTCATGTCTTTTCGGCATAAAAAATAAATAAAAGTGAGGAGTTATCTTGTATGGCAGAATTTGATGTGATCCACCAGTATGGAAAGGAGCTTGAGGAACGGGTAAGGTTACGGACCTTTCCGCTGGCAGTGAAATTGTTGAAACAGGAAAGTGACATCCCCGAGGGGGCGCAAAGACCCATGAAGGATTTCGGGTACCATCTGGCAACGTGCCAGGGGTTTGCACTGTCACGCCGTGACGGAATGTCGGTGGCACTATTGCTCGAGGATATGTGGTGCCCTGAGTCGGTCATTGGTTACGGGCTGATTGAGCCTCCGCAGTATTTTCTGGATGGTTACCATCATTATCCCGTAGGTATTCAAAGCCTGGAAGCCGGTAGAGCCTGGGCGCACCAGTTTCCCCGCCTGGAGTGCGGTAAGTACATAGGTGTGGTCTCAGCCCCGTTAACGGCAGCCAATTTTGTGCCTGACGCGGTCGTAATATACTGTGACTCGGCTCAACTGGGGGTACTGCTCATGGCGGCGACCTCCAAAGACGGACTGGAGATTACCAGCACCGTAAGCAAGGGAGGTGCCTGCGTTTACTCCGTAGTGCTACCCATGCAGAATGGAAACTACCAGATAACGCTTCCCTGCGGCGGCGACAGGAGATTTGCCGCCGCCCAGCGTGATGAATTGATATTTTCACTTCCCTTCGCGAAAATGGAAGAGTTTATGTCCTCATTGCGATTCTGTAACCAGAGTAGCTATAGCCTGCCGTTCAAGACCATCATGAAGCCCGAACCCCCGCTGCCTGATAACTACTTCGTGATGGGAAAGCTGATGGGAATGGACTGGATGGTAGCGGATGAGCAGGCTAAAGACCGGGCAGATAAATAGACAACCGGTAGAAACCGTGACTGCTTGGTGCTAGAATGCGAGAACGAGAGACAACCGTGTGACGAAGGAATATCCGGAATGCCTTCAGACGATGTGTATCAGGGACACCGGAAAAGGCTGCGGGAGAAGTTCCTCAAATCAGGGCTGGCTGGTTTTCACGATTATGAGATTGTGGAACTGCTGCTGAGCCTGGGAACGCCGCGCAAGGACTGCAAGCCGCCGGCAAAAGAGGCTATCAAGCGGTTTAAAACCCTGCGTGGCGTTCTGGAGGCACCCCTTGACGAGCTGGAGGATATAGCGGGGATCGGTCCGCATAGCGCCTTTGGTATTAAACTGATACAGG
Source organism: uncultured Dehalococcoidaceae bacterium (assembly GCA_964468755.1). Taxonomy (GTDB): domain Bacteria; phylum Chloroflexota; class Dehalococcoidia; order Dehalococcoidales; family RBG-16-60-22; genus CAYXWH01. The sequence continues at coordinate 20,826 of CAYXWH010000018.1, read as the reverse complement.
AAGTGGCCAGGGAGTTCCTCAAGGAGAAAATCCTGGACAAGCCCATCTATACATCATCTCAGGAAATCTTTGACTACCTCTATCACGCCATGCGCGACCTGAAAAAAGAGGTATTTAAGGTCATCTATCTCAACGGCCAGCACCAGATTATTGATACGGTTGACCTCTTTGAAGGCACGGTAAACAGTAGTGCTGTCTCGGTGCGCGAGGTCCTGGAAGGCGCCCTCAGGTATAAAGCTGTTGCCGTTATTTTCGTCCACAACCATCCTTCGGGTAATCCGGAGCCCAGTACCCATGACCGGGAACTGACCCGGGAACTGGTCTATGCCGGTAAGATTATGCGGGTCCAGGTCCTGGACCACATTATCGTCGGTGATAACCGGTACTATAGCTTCGCCGGCGGCGGACTGATTGAAGAATACGAGCTGGATTTCCTGAATCTGAAAATGCGGGGCACTTCCGAATCCAGGCGAAGGCTGTATAAAGCGAGGGCGCTCAATTTCAAAATCCCGTGGGCGGAAGAGCAATAGGCCCTTTGCCGCAGGCTATCAGTCCCGGTGACTCACTGGATGGCGGGCGGGTATCGAGGCTTCAGCAGAGATAAGGTATCTCTTCATCTCCAGTCCTCCGGTGAAGCCGCCAAGGCAGCCATTACTGGTTATCACCCGGTGACAGGGAATGATAACCGGCAGCGGATTTTTACCCAGGGCCTGCCCCACCGCTCGGGCTGCCCCCGGCTGCTGTAGCTGTGCCGCCACCCAGGCATAGCTCCTCGTCTCGCCATAGGGAATACGGCGGGTTGCTTCCCAGACCCGGCGCCGGAAGTCAGTGGCGAGGGACAAATCAAGCCTGTCGGGGAATGATACCGGGTGGCCAGTGAAGTAGTCCTGGAAACGTTTGATTATTTCCCGATGATACTCCGCGGATGGTGTCGCCCCGGTGATAATATCACCAAGTGAACGGCGGGTGGCTGCTTGGGTAGGTTTCGGCAGGGTCGTGCGCTGGAGTCCCCTGTCTGAGCCGAGTATGCCCATCCACCCGGCACCGGTTTTGAAAACTGCGTAGTATAACCCCTTTTTCATACTTTGTTGGGGATAATGTGACTATGATTTACCCGATAGTCGGCGCTGTAACAGGGCTGCCAGGACAATCAGCAGGGCGCCGAGCACAATACTGACCACTATCTTGACCAGCTGTGGTATATCCATGGTAAGGAAGAAGGCATAGGTATAAATAGCAGCTACGTAGGCAACGGCACGGGTCACTGTGTGGGCGCGCACCGGCTTCTGCTTTATCGCGCGGAAAATCAACCAGCCGATGAAGCCCAGTGAAGCCACCACAGCTACAACTACCAGCATATCATTCACCACCCGATATCTTCAAAGTATTTACTCAGGAAGCCAAACATCGCCACGGTTACCAGCAGGGAACCCAGTTTTCCCGCCTCGGACAGGTAGCGTACGTATTCGGCGGCAAGGTAGCCGACACCCGCCAGGCAGAACAGGATGCCAAACCCGAACAAAACGTATTCTGTCTTCATATGTCCCTCAAACTCGCTTTACTCATCGCGGCACAGCCGGTACCGGTTTGGGGGCGAAGTATGGATTGACATAAAGTACAATCTCCCGCTCGATATCGCCCCTCTCGATAACCACGGTATACTGGTAGCCCTGCTCTGAAGGGGCATCTTCGGGAAGCAACTCGGAGGTATCGATGACCCATTCCAGTTTTCCCCCAGCGAAACTCTCCAGCATTATTGACTCAGACAATACACTACCCACTTTTTCCTGGCTCCGCCACACGGAGACGTCAACATCAGCGGTGTAGCCGGAAAACCGGCGATTGTCCACTTCATAGGTGAAAAACGCCTTGTCTCCCCAGCCGACGTTGATACTCTGTTTCCAATCACGCTCCCGCTCCAGCCCCGGCCACTGGTCAGGATAAATTTTTTGTTCCCATTCGCCGGCCGTCATGGTAAGGGTATCATAGATTCCCAGGTAGCCATCAACAATGAAGATGGCTATCAGACCGAAGAAGCAGACCAGGGTAAGGTATAAGAATAAATTTCGGCGCTTGGTTGTCATCGGTTCCCGCTAACGTATTTATGATAGGTGCATCATAGCATGGGACTTGTGAAAAAAACAAGCCAGGTTACTACCATTATTTCGGCCGCCAGCATGGCTGCCTGTCCCCGGCTGTTACCTGAAGGCATACCAGCGTTATTTTCGGGCGCTACAAATGCAATATACTAATTATATGGTCTACAAATAAGGTAAATATGAACAAACAAATTATTTAATTATTATATTATTGACAAATCGATTAATGGGATTAATAATATAGGCGCAAAATCGGTTCACGAATACAATTTGTTGGCAAGGGGGTGATAATAGCTGATTAGCCGTGTAATTGGGCATAAACGCAGTGAGTAAGCATTATAGTGGAAAGGAGGTTATCCAGATTGAAGAAAATTTCATGGTTGTTTATTGTACCCGTTATCATCATGGCACTGGTATTCGGTGCCTCCGGTTGTGCCGAGCCAGCACCAGCCCCAGCCCCCGGCCCAGCTCCAGCCCCGGCACCAGCCCCTGAGGGTGAGCAATACGGCGGCGTCTTTAAGCTCGCCACCCGTGAGTCAGGCACCAAGTTTGGGGATCCCTTGACTGCCATGGGTCCGGGGACGGGGGCTAATTTAAACATGTTCAGCATCCAGAAGCTGTTGGAACCGACGTTAATGCCGGGCGTTTATGACCCGGTTCTGGCTACCAGCTGGGAACTGGCGCCCGACGAGTCATACTACACCTTTCACCTCAGGAAGGGTGTAAAGTTCCATGACGGCACGGATTTCAATGCCCAGGCAGCCAAGTGGAACCTGGACAGGGTAATAGAAATGAGTAGAGTTGCCACGGAGAGAGGAGGGCCACCCGGAGCACCACCGCCCGGAGCACCACCGCCACCCGGAGCGCCACCGCCCGGTGAAGGACCACCACCTGATGGTGAAGGAGGACCGCCGCCACCTCCTCCAGGGGGAGCCATTGCCCTGAGCACGGTAGATTCCGCCGATATCATTGATGACTACACAATAAGGATTAACCTCTCCGAGTGGAACAACATGGTCCTGTTTGACCTGGCGATACCCCCGGTGTGCGGCATGATATCGCCCACAGCATTCGAGAAAAACGGTGCAGTTTGGGCGGCAACGCACCCCATTGGCACCGGGCCGTTTGCTTTAACCGAATTTCTGCACCAGAGCTATGCCAAATACCAGCGGTTCGGAGACTACTGGGAGGAAGACCTGCCGTATCTTGACGGGGTGGAATTTGTTATCATCACTGACCCGATGACGCAGATAGCCTCTCTGAAAGCCGGGGAAGTAAGGGCTATCCACACCATGGACCCACAGACTGCCTATGAGCTGATGCAGGAAGGGTACTATGTCATGCAGGAAGGGCCGGCAATGTATATTAACATTATTCCCAATGCTACCGACCCCAGCTCAATATGGGCTGATAAGAGGATGCGGGAAGCGCTGGAATATGCCATTGATAAAGAGAAGATTTGCCGGACTGTAGGCCTGAATATTCTTAGACCCAGGTATGAGGTTCTGGGCGATCCCCCCGGTAATGCGGGTACGGTGCCCCGCAAGTATGACCCGGAAAAAGCCAGGCAGCTCATGGCGGAGGCAGGGTATCCTGAAGGAGTCAAATGCAAGTTCTATTACAATGTAAGCGACTATCGTGACCCGTTTATAGTCATACAGGCAAACCTGGCAGACGTGGGCATCGAGCTGGAAATGGAACCCCTGCAAGCCGCGCACATGCAGGAATTCCGTGCCACCGGTGTTCCTCCCGATGGGCTACGGGTTGCCGCCCAGCCTGGAGGAGCCACGCTTCTCGGTCCCAACATGGACACCTATACCGGCACCTTCTTCAATCCCGACCTGATACGGCCCGAAGGCTCCCGGGAGCTTTATGAGGACATCATGAGGGCAAAGAGTGAAGAGGAGATGACCGCGCTGTGGGAACAATTGGATGAGATGACGTATGGTGAGCTGAACATGATTCCCCTCTGGGCTATACCGGCCATTGGCGCCTACAGCCCGGACTTAAATGACTACAGTGCGTTCAGCGTGGCCGGACCACAAGTTGATATCACCAGAGCCTGGTTGAGTGAGTAAAACCACCATATGCTACTGAAGGTGCGTGGCAGAAATCAAGCCTGCCACGCACCTTTATTTTCACCCCAGTTCCGGCTCGATCAGACCGTAGTTACCGTCATTGCGCCGGTATAACAGGTTAACCTCTTCGGTGTCAGCGTTGTAAAAGAGGTAAAAATTGTGGCCCAGCAGCTCCATCTGGTCAGCGGCTTCGATTAGTGACATTGGTTTAATATTGAAGCGCTTTACCTTGACTACTTCCGGTGCGGGTGCTGCCCCGGTGATTTCAACGCTGGTTTCGTTTTCAGCCGCTGAATTAACCCGTCCCCGCTGGTATAGCTTTCCCTTATAGTTCTCCAGCTGGCGTACCATGGTGGCGGACACTCTATCAACCGCGGTAAACAGGTCTTCTCCCCGTGCTTCACCATGGAACCCGGCGCCGCCGCTATTGACGGTCACCCGTACCAGGTAGTGCTGCAGGGGGGACTTTGTCTTCTCCTCAGCAACTTCAACCCTCGCCTCAATAAGATTGGGGAAATGACGGCTCAGTTTACCCAGTTTGCGCTCGATGTAGTGGCGCACGGGTGAGGTCAGCTCGATATTGGTACCGGTCATCTGTAATTCCATTTAAGCCCCTCTCCTAATCGTAATTACCGGTCAAATTACACCATGTTTCCCGTTCTTAAATCTCTCTGGCCAGTACCAGCCCCCATACAGAACTGGCGCCAGCCGCTTTTAGTGCCGCCGCACAGGCATCAAGTGTAGCTCCGGAGGTAGCCACATCGTCAATAAGCAGTACCTGTTTATCTCGCAGTTTATCGTTGTGACAGGCAAAGGCATTAGCGATATTGCGCTTTCTTTCCTCCGCACTTGATGTCCTGGTCTGGGGTGAAGTATACCGCTGGCGGAAGAGGCAATCGTCAACGACCGGCACATTCATCATCTTGCCCATCTCCCGGGCTAACCGGCGTGACTGGTTATAGCCGCGCTCCCTGAGGCGCTTTGGATGCAACGGCACCGGTACCAGGACATCCGCCGGCAGAGGATTGTCCGCCAGGTAGTCGCACAATAGACAGGCCAGGGGTTGGGCCAGGGCTCTGAAGTTCCGGTATTTTAGTTCGTGAATCGCCTGGCGCATGACGCCCTCAAATCGGAATGGCGAGCGGATACCCGCCAGCACTGACAGCCAGTGGCTGCAGTTTGGGCATACGTCACCGTTGACTTGTGGACGGCCACACTTCGGGCACACTGGTGGAAGAAGCCGGGGCAGTAGCTTGAGGCAGGAAAGGCAAAGAAAGGCGCCTTCCTTACCACAGCCAACGCAGGATTGAGGAAATAGGAAGTCCAGTGCTATCCCCTTAAGCCTTGCTACCTGAGGAAGCACCTTTACCATCCGTTCTACACGTTTTTAAGCTAGCTCACACATCTTAGCGTGAGCGGGAATTATGGAGTGTACCACTCATGATGGGTTCGTTAATGTATACATCACCGTTCCTGATCTTCAGGTTGAATCCGCAATCAGGATTGGTGCAAACCCAGGCTTTGTAGCGAATTGCTGCCCCCTGGCTGCCAAAATCGGACAGGGGCACCAGGTCTCCAGTATTGCACTTCTGGCATTTGGGGAAATTGAACTGTTCCATGGGGTTCCTCCTCCCAACCTTAAGTAACTCTGTCAAAACTAAAACTGCTCTAGTATACACTATATGGCGGGCAATGTACAATGATTGCACAAGGCTTGTACAATGATTATTACAGTCTGACCGAATCGATTTGGTGGTAAATGGCGCCTTCCCTGGTGAGCGTGCTTTTCATCAAGCTGATACTATCGGCTCGGAAAGCGTAGCTCAGGGTAAGACCGGTATCAGCGATCAGCTGTCCCAGGCTGCTTTGTTCCGCCGGTGAAGCCCGGTCACGGACGCGGGCCAGGGTCAAATGGGGTTTAAATGCCCTTGACTCGGCAGTAAAACCGAGGGGAGTCAGGCCGGACTCAAGCCGTCGCTGAAGCTGGCCCAGACGGTCTACCTCTCCGCCGAGTCCCACCCAGACCACCCGGGCCCGTTTCAGGTTGGGGAATACACCGATTTCGCTAACCTCCAGATGAAACGGTGAAAAACCTTCGGTCGACTCCTGTATCACCCTGGTTATATCACCAACCTGGTGGCCGCCGATAGTTCCCATGAACTTCAGGGTAAGGTGAATGCCGCTGGGGTCAACCCACTTTACCGACGGGTGTTGCTCCGACTTCAGCTCTGTCTGTAATCGACGCAGTAACTGTTTGAGCTCATCAGGGAGCTCAATGGCGATAAATGAACGTATTGGTTCCATTTCAATTTCCGACTGTCCTGGCCGGTACCGGCTTCATTATGGCTAATTCATCCTGATACTCATCCCTAGATACCCAGCAGCCTGCGGGCATTGCCGGACAAAATCATACCTTTTTCGTCTTCGGTTAAATCTATCGAATCAATATCCTTGAGGTAACGGGACTGCGGTATGAGCGGGTAGTCGCTGCCGAGAAGAATCCGGTCGGCGCCGACCAGCTGGATGACCTGCTGATATATCTGTGGACTGTAGAGAAAGGGAGAGGCGGCGGTATCAAAGTAGACATTTTCCATCGCCTGCCGCACCTCGGGCATTAGTGCGTAAAAGGGCAAGCCACCGCCCCAGTGGGCGCAGACGAGGGGTAAGTCGGGGAAATTGGCAATGAAGGGGTAAATCATGTCCGGGGTCACGCTCCCCTTGCCCGGATAGAGATGACCGACCGGCTCCGAGGCATGTATCATCAGGGTCAAGCCGAGTTTTTGCAGGGCTTCGACAACAGGCTGCAGCGCATCCCGGTGTTCCAAATCGAGCATCTGTATGTCAGGTCGGAGCTCACCAATCCCCTTGATGCCGGCTCTGGCGCAACGCTCAATCTCGTCAATAGCCGCATCGGGTGACAGCGGCTGCACCGAACAGAAACCGACCAGCCGCCCTGGATAGCGGGCTATCGATTCCAGAATATAGTCGTTGGTTTCAACGCATAACTCGTGGGTAGTCCAGCCGTAATTGGCGATGACCGCCATATCAACGCCGTCCCGGTCCATGCTGTTGATAAGCTCATCCGCCGTCGCCATCTTCGCCTTGTCATTGGCGTAAATCATGGCAAAAGACGGGTCCCGTTCAGCGTAGCGGCGGCGGTTTTTGTTTATCTCCGGGGAGAAAACATGGGTGTGAAAGTCGATTACCATGCTCATTATCGTAACGGCTATTATCGGCTGGCGAAGCGGCTTCCTTACCGATTGCTGGCTTACTCAGTCGTTGGCTCCCCCGGTTTTTCAGCAGCCGGTGCTGCTTCCGGGGCAACCTCGGCCACTACCTCTCCCTCTTCTGCCGGCACTTCCTCGACCACTTCCCTGACTAGCGCTTCACTGATTTTGGCTACCATTTGCTCCGGGTCGGCATGAACCGTAATCTCCGGGTCAAGCGCAATATCCTTGACGTGAATTGCCTGCTCCGCTTCCTCCAGCTGGCTGATGTCTACTTCTATCTGTGCCGGTATATTGTCCGGCATACAATCGATGCTGAGGCTGGTAATACCGTGGGTCAGCATCCGTCCCTTCCCCTTCATTGCCGGGGCTTCCCCGACCAGCACGATGGGCACCTCAATCTTTATCTTTTCGCCTTTTCTCATCTGATAAAAGTCAACATGGAAGACCTGCCAGCTGATGGGGTCGCGCTGGACTTCACGGATAATCACGTTGCGCGGTCGTTTTTCCTCGTCAATTTCCAGGCTGAGCGGACGGGTCATTCCTGCCTGAGCAATAATGTGCTGCAGCTCAGTGGTGTCACACTGGAGCGCTTGCGATTTTAGGCTGTGTCCGAAGAGGTGAACCGGAGTTATCCCCTGGCGGCGCAGGAACCGGGTCTTTTTCCTCATTATTTCGCGATTGCTGGCTTTCAATTTCAACGTATCAGTCATCGGTTCATCTCCTTTCTACCATATAAATTTAAGCATATATGAGCGGGAAAATCAACGTAGACGTGAGATAACGAATTATTATATAATAGTACAGGTTAGAAGAGGTGCCAATGTCGTTATCAAAATTTAGTGATTCATCATCAGCCTCGGCAGATAGTTCCAGTGCCGGGGTTTTTTCGTCTTATGAAGCGACCGTAAAATCCCTTTCCCTTGAGGATTTGCCGGGAATCGCCAGCAAGATACGCCGCCACATTGTCACTATGCTGGGGAAGGCAGGCAGCGGACATCCGGGTGGCTCATTGTCGGCGGTGGAAATCGTGAGCGCTCTCTACTTCAAGGTATTACGCCACCGTCCGGAAGCCCCGCGATGGGAGGGCCGGGACCGGTTTATCCTGAGTAAGGGGCACGCCGCCCCGGTACTTTATGCAGTTTTAGCCGAGTGTGGTTATTTCCCGGTTAAAGAGCTTATGACGCTCCGTCAGCTGGGCAGCCGGCTTCAGGGCCATGCCGACCGGACCGCCACCCCGGGAGTAGAGATGTCGTCGGGAAGTCTGGGGCAGGGGCTGTCCTTCAGTATCGGGGTAGCTCTGGCGGGCCGCCTGAACCGGCAGCACTATCGCACCTATGTTTTGCTGGGAGACGGGGAATGCGATGAGGGTCAGGTGTGGGAAGCTGCCATGGCTGCGGCTCACTTTAAACTGGATAACCTGGTGGCGATAGTGGATAATAACGGACAGCAGATAGACGGCTGGAATTGTGACGTGATGAACCTGGAGCCATTGAATCAGAAGTGGGCCGCCTTCGGCTGGCACGTTTTTGAGGTTGACGGCCATGATTTCAGTCAGCTTTTAGCCGCCTTTAATGAGGCGAAAAGGATAAAAGGACAACCCGCGGTTATTATTGCCCATACCATCAAGGGCAAGGGAGTCAGCTTTATGGAGAACCAGGCTGCGTTTCACGGCAAAGCCCTCAGCGCCGAAGAGGTGGAGCAAGCCCTGAAGGAGCTGGCATAAGATGTCAACCGATGTTTCCCTGCGGGAAGCCTATGGCAAAACGCTGGTCGAGCTAGGCAGAGAAAACCCGGATGTCGTGGTGCTTGATGCTGACCTGTGCCAGTCGACCATGACCAAATACTTTGTTGCTGAGTTTCCTGACCGTGCCTTTGAATGCGGTATTGCCGAGCAAAATATGGTGGGTATCGCCGCCGGTCTGGCGGCATCCGGCAAGGTTCCCTTTGCCAGCACCTTTGCCGTTTTTGCCCCCGGTCGCTGTTTTGACCAGATTCGGATGGCAGTTGCCCAGCCAAAGCTCAACGTCAAGCTGGTGACCACTCACGGCGGCGTCACCGTGGGTGAGGATGGGACATCGCACCAGGCTATTGAAGACCTGTCACTTGCCTGCTCGCTACCAGGCTTTACCGTTGTTGTCCCGGCGGATGCCACTGAAGCGGCGGCGGCGGTAAGGGCAGCGGCTGCCACCGAAGGCCCGTTCCTTATCAGGTTATGCCGTCCCAAGTTACCGCTGGTCCACGGCAACGACTACCGGTTTACGATAGGCAGGGCGCGGGTTATGCGGCGGGGTACGGCGGCCACCATCATCGCTACGGGTATCATGGTAGCTGTCGCTCTGGAAGCTGCCGCCAAGCTGGAGGAAGATGGCGTAAGCTGCCGGGTGCTGAACATGTCCACATTGAAGCCAATTGATGAAGCTGCGGTCATTCGAGCGGCCAGGGATACCGGTGCCATTGTTACCGCTGAGGAGCACCTGGAGCACGGGGGTCTGGGCAGTATGGTTGCCCGGGTGATAGCCAGAAAACGTCCGGTGCCGATGGAGATGGTGGCGATTAAGGATGTCTATGGCACATCGGGTAAACCTGCCGAGTTGCTCAAGAAGTACGGGCTGACCGCGGGCGATATCTGCCGCGCCGTCCATGCCGTGATTAAAAGAAAGCAATGGTAGCCGTCTAGTCCAGGTAGCTTATTGCCGATGGCGGTCGTTCCCTGATATCCACCTCGATGCCGGCTTCCCGGAACAGCTTGACGAATTCGTCGTCATTGTATTTGCGAAAGCTGACAAACCGTTTTATCTTGGCATTAGCCAGCATCTTGGCGCAGAGGATGCACGGCGTATGTGTGCAGTAGATGGTGCTGCCCTCAAGGCTGACGCCGTGCAGGCTTGCCTGGATAATGACGTTCTGCTCGGCATGGATTGCCCGGCAGACTTCATGTCTTGTCCCGGATGGTATCGCCAGCTCATCTCTGAGACAGCCCAGTTCCAGACAGTCTTTCAGTCCGGCGGGAGCGCCGTTATAGCCGGTAGACAGGATGTGCTTGTTTTTTACCGCTACCGCACCAATATGGTGCCGGCGGCAGGTGGAGCGCTCGGCAACCACCGAGGCAATTTTCAGAAAATACTCATCGATGTCGGGTCGTTTCATCATATACTGGCGATAACCCTTTCCGTCGCCTCCCGCAGGTCAGCCAGGGAGGAATCATTCAGGATGGTGAAATCCGCCATGGCAATCGGCCCGCCTTTGTTGAGGTTCTCTATTTCCGCCCGGTCGCGGCTGGCGGCTTCTTTCACGGTCAGACCCCGGTCTTGCCTTTCCGTCAAGCGGGCGTATCTCGCTTCCGGCGCTGCCCAGACGGCGATCACCAAAAAATCGTTCCCGTAGCGGTTCTTCAAGAAAGTGTACTCCTCCCAGGAATACATCCCGTCGATTACCACGCTGGAACCGGTCAGCGCTTTTTCAATCCTCGGCAGGTTCAGCCTGGCATAAGCGTCCATCCCGTGCTCTTGGCGGAGAAGCTCTCTTGCCTGGCGTTCATTATGCTCGTTCAGCGCAAGCCCC
>CAYXWH010000018.1:8106-9758 GCA_964468755.1 uncultured Dehalococcoidaceae bacterium | reverse complement strand
AGAAAGTGAGTGCCGTTACTGGTGAACTGGGCAAGCATGGCGGTACTGAGTGCCGCTATCATGGGGATAGTAAGTGTCCTTGACAGCCACCTCATCTCCCGGCGGATGCCCAGCCTGCGGGCATTGCTGCTCCCGGCTGGGGTACTGCACCTGTGTTATGGACTCGTCACACTGGCTGTTTTCCCGCTGCCAGCGGGTGTTGGCATCTGGCCGGTGCTGGCGGCAGCAGCGTCGGGGATACTGCGTACTGTTGCGGTTCTTCTTATGTTCAACCTGCTTACCCGGGAGGAAGTATCCCGGGTAGTGCCGGTGGTCTATACCTACCCGGTTTTAGTGGCGATTATGGCAGTGCCCTTGCTGGGGGAGACACTGGGTTATCTCCAGTGGCTGGCGATACTGGTGGTGGTGGCGGGGGCGGTTATTATCTCTGTGGAGAAGCGCCCTCCCGGGGTGACCGGTTCGGTGGGCAGACCGTTTCTCCTGCTGTTTGTTTCCAGCCTGTGTATTGCCCTCGGCGATATCGCCAGTAAATATGCCCTGAACACTATCTCCTTCTGGAATGGCTTCTCTCTGGCAGCGATTTGCATGTCGGTCATTTTCCTGCTTTTCTCACTGCGCCCTCAGGTGCTGAGGAGTTTGCGGGACATGCCACGGAGAAACTCATCACTGGGGCTGTTACTTTTCAATGAAGCGATAGCGCCGGTAGGAATCGTGTGTTCATTCTGGGCAATAGAGCGGGGCCCGGTTTCTCTGGTTTCCACGATAGTGGGCAGTCGACCCATCTTCGTCGCCGTCTACAGCCTCATTCTGGGCCGGTTCCTGCCCGATTTCCTGATAAAATCCACCAGCAAGGGTGTGCTGGTAGTCAGGCTGATGGCGACAGCCATGATTGTCGGCGGAATAGCCATTATTTACCTGATGTAACTCAATAATTTGGGATAACCTGTGCTATAATGCGGACTGCGACAGGATTGGCAGGAGGGATATGTCCGAAGTGAACAATCTGGCGGAATCAATACAGGGGCAGTTGCCCGGGGAGTTGAGCGGCTGGCTACACGCTGCTGGCGAGGCAGCCCGGCAACGGGGGCTGCGGCTGTATCTGGTGGGTGGAGTGGTGCGAGACCTGCTCCTGGGGCGCCCCAACCTTGACCTCGACCTGGTGGTCGAGGGTGATGCTATCGCGCTGGCGAAGGAGCTGGCTGGCGGCAGTGAAATGAAACTGGTTACCCATCCCCGCTTCGGCACTGCCGGACTGCGGTGGGGTGGGTGGAGCGTTGACCTGGCAACGGCTCGACTGGAGACGTATGCCAGGCCCGGGGCATTACCCGCGGTACAGCCCGGTTCCATCAGCGATGACCTTGTCCGCCGCGACTTTACCATCAATGCCATCGCTGTGGAGCTTAGCCCCGACCGGTACGGTAGTATCCTTGACCCGCACCGGGGCCGGGATGACCTGGCCAAGCGGTTTATCCGGGTGCTTCACCAAAAAAGCTTTATCGATGATGCCACCCGCATCTGGCGTGGCGTTCGCTATGAGCAGCGGCTGGACTTCAGGCTGGAGCCGTCTACCCTGAGTTTGCTGAAGCGGGATATCGACTGGCTGGATACCGTCAGCGGCGACCGTATCCGGCATGAGCTGGAGCTGGTCTTGC
>CAYXWH010000018.1:0-8006 GCA_964468755.1 uncultured Dehalococcoidaceae bacterium | reverse complement strand
TTGAACCGGCTCCGCAATGCCCGGCTGGACGGTGAGGTAAAGAGCAAAAAGGACGAAGAGGAGTGTGTCAGGGGGTGGGGGGAGAAAATCAACGGCTAATGCTCATTGGTGGTCGTCGTCTCCGCCAGATACGTTTCCATGCCCTGCTGCCGGCAGCGGGTAACTAGTTCCTCAGCCGGTCCCTTGTCCTTGAGTAGCGTGAACAGCGCCGGTCCCGAGCCAGCCAGGTGCACGTTGTCCGCCCCCATTTTTATCAGGTGGTCGCGGAACAGCTTTATCTCCGAGCGCGGGGTAAACGCCACATTCTCAAAGGTGTTGAACAGCAGTGACGGCGTGAATTCCGTTCTTTCCCGCAGCACCGCCACCAGTTTTTCGGTAATCCGGCCATCGCTGTAGTGGCTGGTATTGAGGCGGTGGTACATGCCTTTTGTCTTTCCCGGAGCGCGGGGCACAGCGGGAATGACCAGCACCGCCCACATCCGGGGCATGGGGGGCAGCGGGGTCAATACCTCGCCTCTGCCTTCAGCCAGCACGGTACCGCCGGCGAGAAAGAATGGCACATCGGAACCGAGACTTGCCGCCATCACGAGTAATTTTTCTTCCGGCAGTTCCAGTTCCCATAGCCGGTTGAGTCCGTACAGGGTAGCCGCGGCGTCGCTGCTGTCACCGCCCAGTCCGGAGAGCAGCGGGATGCGCTTGCTGACTTCGATGGCGGCTCCCCTGGTACAGGCGGTGGTTTCTTGCAGCACTCGTGCCGCCCGGGATACCAGACTCTGCTCGGCAGTCCAGTCGGGTACATTCGACCGGAATTTCAGTTCCCGGCTCAATGCCAGGGTGAGGCTATCACTGAGGTTTATCGACTGTATGACGCTGCGGATATCGTGATACCCATCGGGGCGTCTGCCCAGCACCTCGAGGGTGAGGTTCAGCTTGGCGGGCGCGCTCACCGTCAGCATTGCCGGTCCCTTTCCTCCCGGAATACCTGCCACAATTGCGCCCACTCGTCGAGGGTGAGCGTCTCGGCGCGTCGCTGCGGGGCAATGTGAGCCCGCTCCAGCAGGGATAGACTTGCCGACTTTTCGATCTGCAGACCCTGCGCCAGGGAATTGGCCAGTTGCTTGCGGGAAGCGGTGAAGCCGGCCCGCACCAGATTGAAAAAGCTTGTCTCATCGGTTACCGCTACCGGTGGCTGAGGGTACAGGTCTATCCTGATTATTGCCGAATCAACCTCCGGTACCGGGTAGAAAGACCGGGCGGGCACGTACCGGATGATTTCCGGTTTTCCATAGAACAGCACGCTGATGCTCAGCAGGCTCCGCTTGCCGGGCTCGGCGGCGATTACTTCAGCCACCGCCTTCTGCACCATGAGTACCATTCGCTGTGGCTTTACGGCGGCTTCCAGGAAATGGCGGAGCACCGGCGAGGTGATGTAGTAGGGGAGATTGGCCACCACCTTGTAGGGGCGGTCGGTCACCGATGACGGGGCAATATCCAGAATATTCCGGTTGACCACGGAGACATTGCCGGCGGAGGCGAATGTTTTTTCCAGGGTATCGGCGAGACGGTCATCGAGTTCCACGGCGATTATCCGCCCGGCGTTCTTCGCCAGCTCCCGGGTCAGTATGCCCAGTCCCGGTCCCACCTCGATGACGGTATCGCTGGCGGATAGCCCCGCGGCGGAAATGATTACCGGCAGTACCGTCCGGTCAACCAGGAAGTGTTGCCCCAGGCCCTTTCTTGCCCTGAGACCGGACTGGCGCAACAGCCTTCTGGTCTGCGCCAGCAATGAATCTTCTGTCAACGAGCACCTTCTACCAATGATATGAGGCCGTGCACCTCCCCTCGACCCTGCCTAATAGCTTACCTGAACCAGCCGGCTCCATCCAGGTAACCCTGCGGCACCCAGAAATTACTATTTACCGCTGCTTCCTCTCGGATCTGACGGGGTTCATAGCCTTCTGCCGCGCAGGACCCGGACTTCAACACCACTTAATCCAGGCAGTCCTACCAGACAAGGGCCTCAAGGCGGAATTCAACCCTGCTGTAGCGGATTGCAGGTACAGGGCACCGCTGGCTCCCCGTCTAGCACGACCTCACTAAAAATCGTAGTCGGTAGTGGCTTCTTTGTCAAGCTGGCTATATATTCCGGGTCAGAGGCCCTGGCTGAGGCGGGTTGCCAGATGGACGGGGAGCCCTGCCTCCAGCATCCTGGTCTGAGTAGCCTCAATGTCATAGGCAAGGCGGTGCAGTCGTACCATTCGGGCGTCACTATCATAGATGGCGTAACTGGCCCGGGGGTCGCCATCCCGCGGTTGTCCCACCCCGCCGGGATTGATAATAAGTCGGTGTTTCCCCAGTGCCACGCCGATATTGGGCAGGAAGCGACTGCCGGTGCAGGACTCCTGCTCGTACCGGAACACCGCCGGTATGTGGGAATGACCTACCAGGCAGAACGGCGAATGGAAAAAGCTGGCGTTTTGCCAGGCAATGCTGGCCGACAGGATGTACTCCCAGATGGGTTCCCGCGGGCTGCCGTGTGTCAGGGTGAAATCATCCTTTTCTATCGTCAGCGGCAGGTTTGCCAGGTACTTTATATCGGCCGGTTTAAGCTGCTGCGCCGTCCATTCGCAGGCGGTGGCGGCATTCGGGTTGAACAGGGAGGTATCTACCTTGCCGATAGCCGCCCAGTCGTGATTGCCGGCTACACAAACGTGGTTACAATTGCGAAGCAGCTCAATACACTGATGGGGGTCCGGGCCATAGCCGACGATATCACCCAGGCACCAGATTTCGGCTACCCCGCCCTGGCGCTGGATGTCCTCAAGCACAGCGGTAAACGCCGCCAGGTTGGCGTGAATATCGGCGATGATGGCGTAACGCATCGTGTAAAGACTATAACAGGTTTTGCAGTGGATGGGAAGGGGTGGCAAAATTAATTAAAAAACATGATAAATTAATGTTAAATGCAGTCAAAACTTTGTTCTGTTCACCGGTAATTTCCCACAAATTTTACTCAATCCAGCTAACCAAACGCCGGCTATTACGTTACATATGGTAGAAGTTAGTAATTGAGGAAAAATGAGGAGGCAACGACCATGAGGGACAAATCGCTGAATATTTTGCTGATGGTGCTGTTTGGCATGACCGGCGTTGCCATCATTCTGCTCACCTGGTTACGGCCGATGTCAGGCTCGGAGAGGATAGTTGATACCGTTGTTGGTTCACTGGGGGTGGTGGTAGCGATAATCGGGGCGAAGCGGTATCGGTCGGTGGGAAAGCCGGCGCTGGCTGAGGTGGAAATAGAAGACGAACCTTGAAGTTGATGAAATCGAGTATGTCGATGGAAAAGCGGGTAATCGCCCGCTTTTCCAGTTTGCCGGGTCTGGTGATGCGGCATCTGTCTATTCCGCCTCTCTGCGGGAAATATGCTATAATTTCAGATGATGAAAGTATCCGAGCTGGGAGAATTTGGCCTGATTGAGCTCCTGGCCAAAATGGTTGACGCTCCGCAAAATGAGCAACTGCGTATCGGCATCGGGGATGATGCCAGTGCCTGGTACGGTGACACCCCCCTTCAGCTGGCTACTGTTGATTCGCTGATTCAGGATGTCCATTTTTCTCTGGGCGTAACCACCTGGCAGGAGCTGGGCTGGAAGGCGCTGGCGGTCAATTTGAGTGATATTGCCGCCATGGGCGGTCAGCCCCGATATGCGCTGGTATCGCTGGCTCTGCCCGGTGAGACAGAGGTAGCCGACGTGACCGACCTGTACCGGGGAATGATTGAGCTGGCGCGGGAGTTTAACGTACTGATTGTGGGTGGTGATACCTGCCGCTCACCCGTGGTCGTGATTACCGTTACCGTTTTCGGCAATGCGTTTAACGACCGGCTGCTCACCCGTTCCGCAGCCGGAGTCGGTGATAAGATTGCCGTAACCGGCTGTCTTGGCGGGGCTGCGGCTGGTCTGGAGATGTTGACCGGGCGGCTCCGGTTCGATTCCGAAACCACTGCCGATTTGAAAAAAGCCTTTCTCCGTCCTCAGCCGCGGGTGGCTGAGGGGCAGTTGCTGGTCCGGCAGGGGGTGCGGGCCGCCATTGATATCAGTGATGGGCTGGTCGCCGACCTGGCTCAGGTAAGCAAAGCCAGCCGGGTCAGCGCCCGTGTGGACATTGACCGTCTGCCTGTCCATCCGGCGGTGCGGGGTAACTTCGTTGACCGGGCAATCGGGCTTGCCCTCTCGGGAGGGGAAGACTATGAGTTACTGTTTACCGCTTCTGCCGGGATTATTGATGCGGTAAAAGAAGCCGCCTCCTGTCCGGTCACGGTAATCGGTGAGATTATCGCCGGTAAGCAGGGTGAGGTGAACCTGGTTGATGCCCGGGGCAACCGTTATCAGTCGCCGCGGTCAGGCTGGGAACACTTCAAGACATAGTGAAGTCTGTCTAGAAATGGAGAATGAATCGATGGTCGATTTACCACAGATATCGGTCAGCACGGACCGGAGTGATGAGCTATGCTTCGGCTGCGGGCAAAAAAACCCCGTCGGGTTGAAAATGACTTTTACCTGGGACGGCAAGGTGGCGAGGTCGGAGTTCACTCCGGGCAGGCTCTATCAGGGCTACCCGGAGATTGTGCATGGTGGCATTCTCTGCTGCGCGCTTGATGATGCCATGAACCACGCTGCCTATTTTGCCGGCATGGACTGCCTTACCATTGAGATGGTAGTGAAGTTCCGGCGCCCGGCACGGGTAGAGGAGCCGCTGGTAGCTACTGCCTGGGTGGTCGGTCATGAGAGGAGAAGCAAGCGTAATAAGCGATTGCTTGATACGGAAGGGCGGGTAACCCTGCCCGATGGTACTCTGGTTGCCGAAGGCAAGGCAAGCTGGTTTGTCGTTGATAAGGATAATAGCCAGGAAAAGGAGTCCGCCGGTAATGCCGGGTAATCTTGAAGCGGTCATCTGGGACATGGACGGTGTGATTGCCGATACCGGGCCGTATCATCTCAAGGCATGGCAGGAGACTTTCCGGAAACGGGGAGTAGCCTTCAGCGAGGAAGACTTCCGGCGTCACTTCGGCCAGCGGAATGATACCATCATTGGCGATACCCTCGGTGCCGGTCTGCCGAACGCCGAGGTACAGGCGATTGCCACCGAAAAGGAAGATCGCTACCGGCAACTGGTCTCACAGCAGGTTGCGCCGCTTCCGGGAGCTATTGAGTTGATAAAGTCGCTGGTGGCAAAAGGGGTGAAGATGGCCATTGCCTCATCAGCGCCAATGGAGAATATCCAGTTGGTTACCGGCAGCCTCGGACTAGCCGATTGCTTTCAGGCGGTGGTCTGGGGTGGGGAGGTAACCGAGGGAAAGCCCAGCCCGCAGGGATTTCTCCTGGCGGCGGAGAAGCTGGGGGTTGAGCCGGGCAATTGCCTGGTGATTGAGGACGCGGTGGCGGGAGTCGCCGCCGCCAAAAGCGCCGGCATGAAGTGCCTGGCGGTTACCAATAGTCATCCCGCGGAGCGACTAACCAAGGCTGACCTCGTCGTTAACGCGCTGTCTGAGGTGACCGTAAACGGTATTACGGCGCTTTTTCATTAAAAATTATTTGCCAATAACAAATCTGAGGAGTGTGACATGGAAAGGTCTCTGGTGCTTATCAAGCCCGATGCTATGGAAAGGGAATTAGCCGGCGCTATCATCGCTCGCCTTCAGCAGCAAGGGCTCAAGCTGGTGGCGCTCAGGATGCTGCACATGGACAGGGCAATGGCCGAGCGACACTATGCAATCCATCGGGATAAGCCATTCTTTGCCGACCTGATAGCGTATATTACCTCCCACCCGATAGTCGCCGCCGTCTTTCAGGGCGAGGGAGCTATAGAGTTAATCCGGAGTACCATGGGAGCCACTGACCCGGCGAAGGCGGAAGCGGGGACTGTCCGGGCGGATTACGGGATTGACGTTCAGCGTAACTCCACGCACGCTTCCGATTCAGTGGAGAATGGGGTGAAAGAAATATCGCTCTTCTTTACTGATGACCAGATTTTCGACTGAGGTCGGCGGTAACCTGCTCACTGCATGCGGAGCACCAGCCCGGCCTCGCTCCACAGTCGTTCCATCCGGTAGTATTCCCGTTCGTAGGGGGCGAAGATGTGCACGATAACAGCGCCGTAGTCCAGCAGCAGCCAGCCCGAGTCCAGTGTCCCCTCGTGGTGATAGGGTAGGACCCCCTTTCCCTTCAGGGCGTGGTTCACTTCCTCATAAATCGTGCGAATCTGGCGCTCGCTCTCGCCGGTGCAAAGGACAAAGTAATCGGCAAAGCTGCATACCTTGCGAGCGTCCAGCAGGACAATATCGCTGGCCTGCTTTTCGCTGGCGGCTTCTACAGCCTGACGGGCTATCTCTAATGCCTCCAGAAGTTACCCTCCAAACAAAAAAGTCTTATTCTATTATAGCCGTTACTTATAGAAATTCCCAGAATATTGCCAGAAGTTGTGGTTTTGGTAAGCCCGAATATTCAGAGAGATTTGATAAATATTATAGTGCCTAGCCTAAACACGGTTCCAGCTCGTCTTCATGGAGAACGATTTTTTCCTTGCCCGGCCCGACCTGCACCGAGTACATATAGACGGTGTTGCCATTATTCATGGTTACCCAGTAAAAATCGGTCACCCTGCCCCGCTCACCGGCATAGGGTTCCAGGGCAGAATCCCGCAGCGATATAGCCTGGTCTCTTACCGGCGTGATGGTAACTTTCTGGCCTACGGCATACTTGGGGGTCATCAAGTCGCTCCTCATAAATCTTTGGCGCATGATAATCCTTACTGACATATTTGTCAATACCCCCTGTTAACGATTTTCCCTGTAATTGCCCATAAACAATAAATATATATAATGGTAGATTTTGGGATATTTAACAGAGGGAAAGCATGCACTTATGGTTCGCAGCCTGAGGTTTTAAAACATATGTGCCAGCGCTCTATTCAGACCGCTGGCACAATTAACTATAATGTGCGTGGTAATAAGCCTGCTATCAGTTAGCTGGTGGTCACCTTTATTGGCACTCTCCTCGGTGTGCCCCGGAACATGGATTTCGCCATTCGCGCAATCCACTTCCAGTGCAGCGCCACATGGATGACAACCAGCGCCACCAGCGCCACCGCTGCCCAGTCGTGGATATCCGTCCAGGTATGCTTGGAGAGTTCCCAAAACGTCAGTTGACCGATACCGCCGCCGCCCCAGGCACGGCCCAAGCCGCCACCGCCGCCTCCGGAGGGGAAACCCAGCCACAAAATAAAACCGGAAATTGCTTCCAGCAGACCGGTTACCGCCATGCTTATTGCCAGAATCCAGTAGGTTTTTGCCCTTGATATTTTGCTCATTTTCCTATCTCCTTAATGATTATTTGGCATTCATTATTCTATATAATAAAACGACAAATTCCCCGGAAAGTTAGCCTCTTTCCGGTGTTTCATCGTGCCCGGCAGTGAGAGCCCGATTACAGGTCTTTTCGACGGTATGCCATTATTTTCGGTGGTAACCATTGTGCCGTATCCTGCTTATCATCTATAATGAACCTGCAAGCCAGCGTAGCTCAGGGGTAGAGCAGCGGTTTCGTAATTCTAGGCTAAAATGTCAAAAGGTCATTTTACGTGTGAATTAGAACTATTGTGCTACTGGTTAAAAACCTGTTTTGAAGCTAACATACCTTTATGCCCCCACCAGTCCCAAGCAATTTAACGCCAAAATAACGCCATTTTTCTAGCTTCAATTACGCCTCTGAATACCTCGATGGACTGTCCTAGGAAGACCTTATTCTGTGTCAAGAATTCTTGTATGTCCTCTTCTCTCTTAGCATCTTTCAGTGCCTGATACAAAGCAGCAACTTGCTCTGCGGCGATGTTATCCCATAACACTAGATAGTCTTTTAATTCTTTTTCCGAACGAGCATGATTCCGATCACTTCAACCCCGCCGACCGGGCCGGAAACTCCTCTTCCAGCCACGAGGGACCTTCA
>CAYXWH010000017.1:17514-27498 GCA_964468755.1 uncultured Dehalococcoidaceae bacterium | reverse complement strand
AAATCGGGGGCTGCGCAGTGGCGCGGAAATCGTCGTAGCCTGCCCGGGCCGCCTGATTGACCACCTGTGGAGAGGAACGATAAGCTTGTCGGAGTTGGAAGTCCTGGTCATCGACGAGGCTGACCGCATGTTTGACATGGGCTTCCTGCCGGATATTCGAAATATTTTAAAGTGTATTCTGCACAAGCGACAGACATTGCTTTTTTCAGCCACCATGCCCGCTAACGTTCGCCATATGGCGCATGAAATCCTAAACAACCCGGTCACTGCGCAAATCGGCCGTACTTTGCCGGCGAAAACGGTATCACACGCCCTGTACCCGGTGAACCAGAACCGGAAGACGGCGCTTCTGAAAGCGCTTCTACATAAGACCAAAACGGAGTCAGTGCTTGTCTTCACCCGTACCAAACACCGTACCGAACGAGTGGCGCAGCAACTGGTAAAAGCAGGCTACCGGGTGGCGTCGTTGCAGGGCAATCTTTCCCAGTACCAGCGCCAGGCCGCACTTGATGGCTTCCGTGACGGCTCGTATAAAATTCTGGTAGCGACCGACATTGCCGCCCGTGGTATCGATGTTCTGCACATTTCTCACGTTATTAACTACGATATGCCTGATAGTACGGATGACTACATCCACCGCATCGGCCGTACCGGACGGGTTAATAAAAGCGGTGATGCATTAACCTTTGTGACCAGTGCTGATAAGGATAAGATACGTGCCCTGGAGCATATTCTCGGCACTTCTCTGGAGCGTCTGACGCTTCAGGACTTTGATTACAACAGTACCGCACCGGAAGACACAGGTGAAAGACCAAGGCATCAATCCAGATACCGCGCAAAGTGCGGAATGAAATAACTGGTAGCCGTTAAGAGAATTACTAATTCTGTGAAAATTTGTTGGTAATTTTATGTTTTGGTTCAATAGCGAACACTACTAGCGTCTGAGTTGTTAATCGAAATATAGAAATATCCTGAAATAATCAACGGGACCGTTTATAGTAGTAATTGGGGGAGCATAACTGCTCCCCTGTTATTTAGCAGGGAACAGCGGTCTCGGTTTCAAGCAAGAAGCAACCCGGATTCACCGTTGTTTTATTTTACTTCCTTTACGAAACGAAGGAGTACCAGTGCCACAACGGTCAGGGCTGCCCAGAACGCAAAGGGTAATCCGGGGTCAATACTGGCCAGGCTGTTGCCCAGCGGGGAAGAGATGACCCCGCCGATGTCGGCGAAGGAAAAGACCAGCCCTACCGCAGTCCCCGCATAGATTGCCCCGATCCCCTTTAGTTCCGTGGTCATGGTTACCAGAATGGCAATATACCCGTCACGGAACAGTCCGATTAATATCGCCAAGAGCCAGATAACGGTGCCGTCGACTATCGAGAGTAGGCCGGCACTAATCAGGGTTACTAACAGGGAAGCGGTCAGGATTGTTTTTCTTGAGCCGGATCTGGCCGCTACCAGCGTTAACGGGATGGCTGCCAGCATGCCGGCCAGGTTAAGCGCCGCCAGCGTGCCGTCGGCGCTGGCTGCCGTCCAGTCGATACCCCGGAGATAGAGGGGCAGGTAACCGGTCAAGCCGTGAATACATCCGATGTAGCAGAGCTGACTGGCAGCCAGCAGCCAGACGTTCTTAAGCTGAACCGCCCGTGTTAACGCCTGGCGCAGTAGAACGGTGCCTGTGGTAGACGTGGCTCCATCCTGTACCGGTGCTCGTTTGGTCGCAAACCACAGGAGGCCAAATACCATGGAAATGGCACCATAGAGGAAGAAGACGTTTTGCCAGCCGCCAAGCAGAGGCGACATGATGGTGTCGCTGATCATTGCCCCAACGACAAATCCCAGGGCGATGCCGGTGGAAATGATACCATTGGCGATGACCACCTGCTGTCCGCGAAACCATACGCTGGCGGTCTTGTGCGCATTCAGAGAGATAGCCATCAGCACGAAGCCAAAGACAAACACGGTAGCGGATAGTCCAATGAAACTGTCGGATAACCCGCGCAGAGCCCCGGTCAACCCGGCCAGCAGGCAGGATACCCCGAGCGTGCGTTTCGTCCCGTAGCGGTCGCTTATCAACCCGCCAAGCAACCCGGTAAGCGCACCGGACAGAGCAATCATGCCCCATATCGTGCCAAGCTGGACCAGGCTTAGCCCCAGGTCAGCGGCTATCTCGCTGAACAGCACCGGCATGCACATGGTCTGGATGCCGACGACAAATAAATGGGTTAATGCTGCCAGGGCAAGTATGTACCATCGATAGTTCGACCGCTGGTTATCTGTCATTAACCATTACCGCCGGTATGGGCAGCCGGTTAAGCCGTGCAGCAGACCGGGCAGACAATTCATTTGGCTGGAGGGTTGATGAAGCCTTTACCTACAGCCTGTCCTTCATATTTCTACGCAGGAGGACATGGCGCCAGCTGCCTCCCTTGGCTCGCATCTCTTTAATCCGCGGGATATATCTGATTCCAGGTAAAAGCAGTACCACGACCGAGAAAATAATGAACATCGCCGAGTGATACCACAGCCAGGCAACAAAGGGGAAGCTGAGAAAGGCAATGCTGTAGCTGAGGGTGGGGAAATGCAGCAGCAATAAGCCCAGCCCGAAGATGGCGAGGTAGAACGGAATGCCCCAGGGCATGAGAAAAATCAGAATGCCGATACAGGTAGCGCCGCCCTTGCCCCCGCGGAACTTGAGGAAGACCGGGAAGCTATGACCGGCGACGGCGGCGGCTCCAGCCAGCAACTCGACCACCGGCGGTACCCCCAGCCAGCGTGCCAGGGCGACGGCAGCCGCTCCCTTGCCGATATCTATCGCCAGGACAGTGATACCCGCCGGAAACCCCATCGTGTAGAAGACGTTCATGGCGCCCATATTGCGGCTACCCACCTGGCGAATGTCAACCCGTTTGAGCAGTCGGCCAGCCACGTATGCCGGCGGGAAAGAGCCGATTAAATAGGCGGCGATTATGGCAATAGCAATGTAAAGCGCCTGGCTATCCATATCCGGTTACCTTTCTGAAGCTGATTATTTATCCTGCTCCACTTTGACCTGCCGGGGCAAAGTCAAGCAGGTTGAGCCGCAGCTTCTCGATGCCACCCCAGCAGTCTATTTCCAGATTATAGACGATGTCAAGTCGGGGAGAGACTTCAGCCAGATAGCACCCCAATCTGAAGCCAACACAGTCCCATACCGTGCCGTTCTGCCTGAGTTTCAACCGGATGTGCTC
Organism: uncultured Dehalococcoidaceae bacterium; assembly: GCA_964468755.1. Taxonomy (GTDB): domain Bacteria; phylum Chloroflexota; class Dehalococcoidia; order Dehalococcoidales; family RBG-16-60-22; genus CAYXWH01. Next base: position 24,265 of record CAYXWH010000017.1, on the reverse strand, counting down.
GCTGCCATTCCCCATGGTGCGGCAGTCGACGACCTCCACCCCGCGACTGAGAAAGGTAGGCAGGGGATTGCCCCGGCCGAAGGGGGCAAGCTGTTGTATTGCCGGGAAGGTGTCACCACCGAGCTCCGGCAGGGAGACGAGGGCATCAATATCCAGGCTGGGGCGCAGGTCAATGCCTTCCAGTTGTTCGGCGGCAAGAGTTGACAGGTGCTCGTCAAGGCGGGGCAGGTTCCTGGTGGGCAGGGTGAATCCGGCTGCCTGCGAATGCCCGCCGAAGCGGGACAGCAGCCGGTTGGCCTGGGTCAGGGCGGCGATGATATTGAATTCAGGGATACTGCGGCAGCTGCCGCTGCTCACCTTTTCCCCGGTCCTGACGACCACTGCCGGGCGGTAGAACTCCTCTGACAATCGGCCGGCGACCAGTCCGGCTATGCCCAGGTGGTACTCCCGGTCGCTGGCCAGAAGCAGCGGAGTATTACCCCGGGCCAAGACCTGCGTTCTGGCTCGGGACAGGTCGGTGGCGGTGAGTTTTTGCCGTTCCGAATTCTTGTTATCAAGCCAGCTTGCCAGCTCACGTGCTGTCTGTGGAGAGTCAGCTATCAGCAAATTGTAGCTGGTAAGAGCGTGGGCCAGTCTGCCGGCGGCATTGAGGCGGGGAGCGATGACCCAGGAAACGTTTTCAGCGGTGAGGTTGCCCGGGCTAAGCCCGCACTGAGTGGCGATGGTCTCAATGCCAAGACGCGGCCTGGTATTGATGGCTTCCAGTCCCTCTTTGACCAGGAAGCGGTTTTCCGCCACCAGCGGCGCCACATCGGCAATGGTACCCAGGGCTGCCAGGTCGAAAAATTGGTCGACCAGGGTCTCTTTGCCCAGGCTTATGAAGAGAGCCTGCAGGAGCTTGAAGGCCAGACCGGCGCCAGTCAGTTCGGAAAAGGGGTAGACTGATTCCGGGAGCTTCGGGTTGACAACGGCAACGGCCGGCGGCATTTCCGGGAGGGGGGCGTGATGGTCGGTGATAATAATATCGAGTCCTGATTTCCGTGCCCGTTTAACCTCGGCCAGGCTGGTGATACCGCAATCCACGGTGATAACCAGACTGATTCCCTGGCTGTGTAACTTCTCGAGGGCGGTGGTGGTCAACCCATACCCCTCGGCAAGACGGTGCGGGATGTAGGGAGTGGCCCTCCCATCGAGTGCGCTCAACCCGCGGACGAGTATGGCGGTGGCGGTGATGCCGTCAACATCGTAGTCACCGTAGACAGCGATGCTCTCCCCGGAGAGCAGGGCGCGGTGAATCCGGGCAATCGACTGGTGCATATCCGGCAGAAGGAATGGGTCATTGAGCTGGCTTGAATCAGTGGTGAGGAACGATTGTATCCGTGTAGAGTCAGTGATACCGCGATTGTGGAGTAACTGTCTGACCAGCGGGGAAAAGCCGGAATGGTTAAGCGCGTGGTTCTCGGGAACCGGCGGCAGCACATTCCAGCGATAATGACTCAATCTTATTCCTCGGAATACTTCCGTATAATCAACGCTGAGTTATGACCGCCGAAGCCAAAGGAATTGGAGAGCGCGGTGGTAATTTTGGCCTGTCGAGCGGTATTTGGTACATAGTCCAGGTCACATTCGGGGTCGGGGCTGGTCAGGTTAGTCGTCGGCGGTATGACACCGTTCTGGATAGCCATGATGCAGAAGATGGCTTCCGCCGCGCCGGCGCAGCCGATAAGGTGCCCGGTCATTGATTTGGTTGAGCTTACCGGCACCCGGTAGGCAAATTCACCGAAAACGGCTTTGATGGCTCTGGTCTCCGTTAAATCGTTTAACGGGGTAGAGGTGCCGTGGGCGTTGATGTAGTCGATATCCCGGGGATTCACTCCGGCATTTCCCATAGCTATCTGCATAGCCTTGGCGGCGCCCTCGCCATTTTCCAGCGGCTGGGTCACGTGGTAGGAGTCGGCGGTGGCACCGTAGCCGGTAATTTCAGCTAGTATGGTGGCATCCCGCTTCCGGGCGTGGTCCAGGCTTTCCAGAATGAGAATGGCGGCGCCTTCGCTGATGATAAAGCCGTCGCGCTCCGCGTCGAAGGGACGGGAAGCCAGTTGCGGGGCGTCATTTCTGGTTGAGAGAGCGTTCAGGGCGTTAAAGGCGGTAATGCCGATCGGGTTGATGGTTGACTCGGCACCACCGGTAATCATAATCTCGGCGCCACCGTGTTTGATAAATTCGCAGGCGGCACCAATGGCATCGGAACCGCTGGAGCAGGCGGTTGTGGTGCAGATGTTGGGTCCCTTAGCTCCCAGGGCAATGGACACCTGCGCTGCTGCCATGTCGGCTATCATCATCGGTACCAGGAATGGGCTTACCCTGTCCGGGCCCTTTTCCAGGAGTATCCTGGTCTGCTCGAAGAGGGTGCCCAGACCGCCAATGCCACTGCCGACGATAACGCCAATCGTTTCCTGATTATCCGAATTGATGTTTAGGCCGGACTGCTTGACCGCCTGAATGCTGGCGGCTACCGCCAGTTGCGCGAAGCGGTCCATGCGGCGGGCTGCCTTGCGCTCCATGAATTCAGTGGGTTCAAATCCTTTGACCTCACCGGCAATCTTGGTCTTCAGAGGTTCCCGGTCACACAGGGTGATGTAATCAATGCCTGATTTACCGGCAATGAGGTTGTCCCAGGTGGTAGTGAGGTCCAGCCCGAGGGGGCCGACAATATTCATCCCGGTAACAACCACTCGATTGGTATTGGAATTGTGTATCACGCTCACCTCACTTCAGTAGCTGATCTGTGAGCCATGAGTGGAGACTCTACAGTAAGCGGCGGAGTTTATTACGTTATTTGTATCATAATTTGAGGTTATCTGCAAGTCCGGACTCATTTTTGACCTCGGTGAGAAAGGCGTCTTATAATCGTGATTGGGAGTACGTCACGTGATGAGTATGGAGTTGGCTAAGCAACCGAAAGTTCCCGGGATTGCCCTGGATAGCCTGGGCTGTAAATTGAACCAGGCGGAGATGGAGCTTCTTGCCCGGCAGATTAGTGAAGCCGGTTACCGGGTGGTTTCAGCGGTGGAGGAGGCTGACGTGTACATCCTGAACACCTGCACGGTGACTCAGGTTGCCGACCGTAAGTCGCGGCACCGGCTCCGCCTCGCCCACCGCCGTAATCCATCTGCCTGTCTGGTGGTTACCGGTTGCTATGCCGAGCGGTCACCTCAGGAAATTGCCCGGATTGACGGTGTTTCCCTGGTCCTGGGTAATGAGCAAAAGCCGCACCTGCTGCGAATTCTGGAAGAGGCCGGGTATCTACACCGCCCGAACGAAGCGGACTCAGCATTCTATCGACAAAACGGTGTCCGTACCCGTGCCCTGGTCAAGGTTCAGGATGGCTGCCATAACTTCTGCTCTTACTGCATCGTACCGCTGGTCCGGTGTAACGAGTTCTCCGTGCCAGTAAGTTCGGTGGTTGATGCGGTGAGGCAGCGGGTGAATGATGGCTATCAGGAGGTGGTGCTGACTGGCACCGAGATTGGTTCATACCAGTGGGGAAGTGCCAATCTCCGGGCGCTGCTGGAGCGGATACTGGCGGAGACGGCGGTACCCAGACTGCGGCTTTCTTCCCTCCAGCCCCGGGAGATTTCCCCCGGCCTTGTCCATCTGTGGCGTAACCCGAGGTTATGCCCCCACTTTCACCTGTCCCTGCAGAGCGGCAGCGATACCGTGCTCCGCCGGATGAGGCGACGCTATACCGCGAATGACTACCGGCAGGCGGTGTCACTGATTGCTGAGGTGGTGCCGGAGATAGCGGTGACCACCGATGTGATAGTGGGCTTTCCCGGAGAGACCGACAGTGAATTTGAGGAAAGTTATGAATTCTGCCGGCAAATGGACTTTGCCCGCATACACGTGTTCCCGTACTCGCCCCGTCCGGGCACGGCTGCCGTGCATATGCCGGATATGATAGCGGATCAAATTAAAAAGCCGCGCCGCCAGAGGATGCTGGCACTGGCGGAGGAATGCGCCCGGAATTTCCGGAATCGCTTTCTGGGCACGACAATGGAGGTGTTATGGGAGCGGCGGAGCCGCGGTATCTGGTCCGGACTTACCGGAAACTATATTAAGGTCTATGCGCGGAGCAGCGCCGACCTGGTCAATAAGCTGGTTCCGGTGAAACTGGTGTGCCTGTGGAAGGGTGGGGTGTGGGGTGAGGTTTTATAAGCGTTTAGTGTACCTGAAGCCGGCTGAGCTCTCAGACTACCGCTAAGCCGTTTTCCCCTCCGGTTTTTTCACCGGGTTCCGGAATTCACACGGTACTTGCGTCTGGCAGAGCCCGCAACCGATTAACTCCACACCATAGTCTTCCTGCAGGTCAATAAGTTGGTTATCGAGATATTCCCGGCATCTTGTCTTGTCATGACCCTGCTCGGTGATAGCGCCAACCGGGCAGCGCCTGATGCATTCCCGGCACTCGCCATTCATATAGAAAAGGCAGTTGGAATAGGGGCCATCGGCTGTCCTGGGACATGCCGGCAACGGCAGGTTGGTAACTACACTGCCGCAGCGGTGGGCAATACCGCACTCGGTGATAAAGCCATCGGAGAGGCTGAATGTGCCCAGCCCGGCAGCGTAGGCGACGTGTCGTTCCGACCAGTTGGAGAAGTATCCCTTTTCCTCGGTATAGTTCCAGAACCGGAAATAGGGCTGCACTACCGGGGCTGCTGCCAGGTGTCCCATGTCAGTGAGCAATTTTGCCACATATTCCCGTAAGGTATCATTGAACTGTTCTCCATACCACCGGGTATAACCCCAGAGGCGGGAAGGTCCCCGGGAGCGCGGGTAGTTGGATTCCCGGGTCTGGCTGGTAATGGGTAGTATCCAGCTGATAACCGAGAGGCGTGCCGGCATATCGGCCGGGCTTCGGTTAAGGGCCTGCGCCAGTGCCTCGCGGGGGGTGAAGTGACTGGGGTCAATAATAGTCTTGTATTCAATAAAGAGCGGGTCATCACCGTCGGCAAAGTTTATCAGGGGCTCATCAAAGATGGGGCTATTATCGAGCAACGTCATTCGGTTCACCGGGCTGGTGCGGACAAATTCTTTGATCTTGTCTTTGATTAATCGGTCAATATCCAATGGCAGTCCTTTTACAGTACTGTGCTGAGGAGAGGCCTTTTTTATTTACCACAAGTCTAGTGCCGTTTCAGTCCGCCTCGTAAGCCTGTTTCAGTATGTTTTTCATGTGACGGCCCGGCATCAGGTATTCTTCCTCGGAAAGATAGGTCTCCCCGATAATTCTCAGCTTCTCCAGCAAAGCGTGAAAGTTGATTGCCCAGCCGATACCAAAAGGTTCGGGCACAAATACACGCTCGTTATGGGGGTTCCAGTAAGAGTCACGGAACCGTCGGGAGGTGGGCATCCGGAAATCATAGGGGACGATACCGGCTACATTGCCGTACCAGGTCCTCTCCTCTTTGGGTTTTTCCAGTTCCTGGAATACTGCTGCCATAGCCAGGGTAAGTACGGTCACTTCAACCATCCTGCTAAACCATTTACTATCCATGATGGCTCCTTTTTATGTTATCAGTATTAACGCCCATGACTACTGAGGTTTCAATTTGTCGCCGGGGGATATCCCAGTAGGTGCTCAGCAACTTGTCCTTATCCGGTAGGAGTCGGAACCCGTGCTTGTGATAGAAGGCTATTGCCCAGCAAGCGGCAGCCCAGGTGCCCACCAGTAATCGGGGAGTAGTCGCCAGGGTCTGCAGATAGCTGACCAATTCACTGCCGATTCCACGCTGCTGCCATTGCGGCTGTACATAGGCATGGCGGATAAGGGTGACATCCTTGATCGGCTCAATGCCCATGACTCCGGCCAGTTCCCCGTTCTCTTCCCAGCCGAAGAAGGTTATGCGCTTCATTTCCTTTTCCAGTTCTTCGCGGGACATGTAAGGGTGCTGGTAGCAGTCAGTCGGGATGACGCCCTGGTAGGCTTCTGCCGCCTGATTGATGATGGAGTATATGCTGTCGATATCGTTTTGAGAGCACTGGCGTATCATGTGCCGGACACCTTTCATTACCCAATTATACCACCCGGAGGTGCTGTAATATCAAGAGAGAGACAGGCAAGCAATAGTCGTACGGAGTATATTCCCCGGTAAATATATGTTAAAATAAATGTAATCCGGTCATTATTTGAACCACCGGGTAAGCATTCGGCGGAGGATTTTAGGATGAGTGCCAAATTTGACCTCGAAGAATTTGCCAGGACCGCGGATAGAATCCGGGAAAAAGCCATAGCCGAGAATCGGTTGCTGGAGAACCCCTCAGAAGAAGAGTTAAGGGTGCTGGTAGCCAGGTTGCCGGAGGTCAGGAAGACGGTCTATGACAATTATGTTGCCGAAAGCGAGCCTACCTCCAGGGCGGCTAAATTTACCAAAAACAGTGTTGATTCCTCATTCGGGAAAGAAGAGATGAAGCTCCTGGCGAATTGTGAAGAGAACCTGGCTGGGGAGCGGTTGATTTCGGTTGACTGCCTGGTGGGGAACGAACGCAGCGGTACGGTGGTCAGGCTGATCGTTCCCGAGAAGTTTGCCCATGTGGCTTTAGGCGGCAGGAACCTGTTTATTCGGCCAGGAACCGCCGTGGCAAAGCCGACGTATCAGATTGTCTTCTTCGGCGACGAAGCCTGGGAGACCAACAAGTCCAAGCCGCTTCCTGAGAAGGACGTTACCATCAGGTTAGCCATGCTGGATGA
>CAYXWH010000017.1:0-17414 GCA_964468755.1 uncultured Dehalococcoidaceae bacterium | reverse complement strand
GGCTTCGAAGCCGGCGGTGTGTTTGTCAAAACCGAGGGGGTGAACCCGGGAGAACAGGTGGAAATATATTATGGCCTGCTCAAACGGGAGACTGTATGTGAAAACATTTATGTGAGTGAGAATGATGATTTCGACTTTGAAAACTACGAAAGGACTACCAATGGCCGGGCGGTTATTTGCCGGAAGGATTTTATGCACACCAGCCCGTACATTGATGTTGATAAGATTGATAACCTGATTATTATTACCCGGGGCCCGGCTATCCCGGCAATATCGAAGCTGACCCGGGAACAGGCGGTGGCGTTGATGGTGCTGGGTCAGGCAATGGAGTCTTCCGCCGGTGACCCGACCAAGGCGGGGCTTATTAAGAGTGAGTTTTTCTATGACCCCTTTATCGCCGGCGACAAAGCGGAACACGCCAATCTGTTTTATGAAATAGTGAAGAATATTCCTGATATGAATTTCTATTTGATAAACACCGGTGGAGTGGGCGAGATAACTCACTACAATTACAAGGATATAACGGTTGGTCATACCCTCAGTATTCTGGATTCACTATTGAGGGGTGGTCTTGAAGACTGGGTGGACTCACCCACCGGCTTCAAGGTGCCGGCGGCAATACGGGCCGTGGACGATGTCATGGTCCATCCGGAACGCCTGTATTCACGGGCTGAGTTTGAGGAAAATCAGAAGAAACTCAACCACATGCGGTATGTTACTGTGGAGAAGATTGGCGGCAGGCTGCATCCGGAAATACGGAAGGTTTTCGCTCAACCATAGATGGCAGGCACGGCGGGCTGCTTCCTCAGGATTTCCTTTTCCGGGGGAAGAGGGAATGGGAGCGGCGGAACTTGTGCATGAGCTCATTATGAGTCGCTGTGGGGCCGGTAGCTTTCGGTTGTTCATCATTCCCATCACCCGGCGTTTTTCTCTCGCGCTCTGTCACTAATGATAGTTTTCCCTGTTTTTGCTTCTTGACGGTGGCGCCGGGGATGTAGCAGTAGATAACCGACCATGGATAATTATGCGGCTGGTAGTCGGGTCTGGTCGGTTGGCAATGTTCTTCGCTGAGGTACAGCCCGGCTATTTCCGATACGCGAAAGAGCTTCCACCCCACGGATTCGCCAAATTCGCTGTATCCGCTCACCTGATAGCCCAGCAGTGAATCACCGTCAACCGGGGTGAACTCTCCCAGGCAGAATGGCTCCACCAGGCGGTATGCTCCGTGGTAGGAGAAACCTAGTAGACGCCTGGAACCGATTGTTGAGCAAATCATTGCCTGTTTATCAGTTGGTGTTTTTCTGATGGCGGGTATTCTGTTGATGAGTCGGTTAATAGTAACTATCATGGCAGTCTAGGTATCCAATGATAATTTACATAACTACACCGGTCATGTCAATCGGAAGTGCTGAATAATGTACCGCGTGTTAGCTGGGAGGCACCACAACAGCGGGGGCTTATAGTTATTGCCTGACCGGTCGGTATTGACAAGAGGCAGCATCCGGAGTATAAAAGAGGCATTCGGCTGGTTGTTTTCCAGTAAGCCGACGTGAGGGGGACAGCCAAGGCATATGAAGCCGAAATTGAAAATAGTAAAAACCTACACCTTCCATGGAGTGGAATTCCTGGAGACGGATTTCGTTCCTGATGTGGAGGAAGGTTATTCCGGTCTCTATTGCACGAAATGCCACTGGGGTTACGCTTTTTTAAACAGTGAAGCCGGACGGGAATTAATCCTGCAAAAAGCTAAGGAGCATGCCCTTCAGCAACACGCGACGGGCTAGATGACAAAGCTATCCGGTAAACTAGACCTTCACCAGCAGGAGCGGGGTATTTCCTCCCATCAGCACCTTCTGAGCGACACTGCCCAGTGCCCAGGCACTGATGCCGCTTCTTCCGTGGGTTGACATCGCTACCATGTCCACGTTGAGTTCATCGGCAAGGTTGATAATCTCGTCCGCCGCAGCGCCGATTCTGACCACATGTCGTGTTCTGACACCTTCACTCTTGAGGAGGCTACCTATGCCCGCCAGGTAGCTTTCCGCCTCGGCGTAAAAATGGCTATTTTGAGGCACCGCTTGAAACAGGGTTAGCTTTGTCTTAAGTTTGGTTGCAAGCTCTTTAATATAGGGTATGACGGCCTGACTTCGCACTGAGCCATCCAGCGTTACCAGCGCCGATTTCAGGAGCCCCTTTTCGCTCACATTGGCACCGGCGCCTTTGGCCCTGATGAGCATGAGCGGCTGCAGTGTGGTTGCCCTTACCACCTTGTCCGCCACGCTCCCCAGCGCCCAGCGCCCGATTCCGGACCGGCCATGGGTCGCCATGATAATCAGCTTGAAGCTACCTTTCCTGGCATAACTGACAATACCATCAGCGGGATAGCCGACCCGGGTTGCTGCCCCTACCTTAACTGGTTTCATCGCCGGTTTCTTGAGGTACTTTCCGGCACGGTGTTCGGTATCCTCAATTACTTTCTTTACATATACCTGATGCTGCTGGTACTCCCCCCTTTCGGCCGACTCAAAAACGGTGAACAGGACGATTTCAGAAGCCATCCTTCCCGCCAGCTCCTCGGCGTAGGGCAGGGCTGTCTCGGCAAGATGGGAACCATCGAGCGGTACAATTATTCTTTCATACATTTCCCGGGTCTACCTCGCTTTATCGGTTGTCCTGGTCCTATTCCGCAATGGTTGTTTTACTGCTGAAGGCGTTTCATATTTCTGGGATTGTATACTACTATTTTCAATATTACTACCATGTTTACCCCGATTTTTACTGGTTGTCTCCCATAAGAAGTAGCCGACTCGGGAACATATCGGTGAGCGGATACCTTCATGAAATGATGCCGGTATCATGCGGCAGGTCCAGGCGGCAGTGAAGGAATGGGCAAGATGTGACGCGAATCTCAAAACGTGGTAAAATGGCAGATAAAAATTGTTGCCACCCGCGAATTCAAATCTTTGGCAATAAATAATTAACGCATATTCTTTATTACTACAGTTTCATCGTGCATAGATAACTGTAGTAATAGGGTAGCCGGGAACGGTCTGACTTCACGTCAGGCTCGTGGTAGTATTTATCAAAAGGAAGTCCTGACACGGGGTAAATTATTGCCTGGCGTGGTGATTTACCCCCGTTATGCGGCGGTCTATTGAGTAGAGCCGGGCAGTAAATTGCTTTATAGAAAGGACTTGGTATGTAGATTTTATTATTTGAATGATCCATGTAGAGTCTAAAAAATAAAAAGGAGAATTGAATGAGTGAAGAGTTAATCCAGAAAGCGTATGAATTAGGAAAGAAGTATGAGGGGAAATATAGAGGTTGTGCTCAGTGTGCAGTCGCTGCCGTATTTGATGCTTTTAATATCAAGAATGATGACGTATTTAAAGCGGCAACAGGTTTCGGTGGTGGCGGTGGTCGCACTACTGACGGTAGCTGCGGCGCTTATGCCGGGGGCATCATAGTGCTTAGCTCGCTGTTAGGGCGTGAAAGAGACAATTTTGAAGACCCTGAGGGTGTTGGAAATAGAAATAAAAGCTTGTGTCATGAGTTGCATGATAGATTTATTAAAGAGTACGGCACTGTTATTTGTCGTGACATACATACCAAGGTTATGGGCAGGCCATTCTATCTTGCTGACCCGGACGATTTTGAGAAATTTGAGGAAGCAGGCGCTCACACGGTTCACTGCCTTGAGGTAGTGGGAAAAGCGGCTCAATGGGCGGCGGAAATAGCGGTGAGAGAGAAACTGCTTCCCTGATTGGTCATATTGTACCAATACCGTGGATTTAACCCCCTGCAAACATGGAATGTGGGCAGGGGGTTAAAGGGAAATCTAGAGTGATTTAGACCCGCGCGCATTGGAATATTGGATTTATAAGTATATAATTATGCCTGTTCAGACCAATATGCCTCTCGTATGTATGCGGGACAAAAGTGGCGCGGGTCTTGGAATTCGTAAAGAAAAATGAAAAAAGTCAGGCTACTGGTTATACAATCATCAAATTATGGTACAATAACAGACAAAAAATGGTGCCCCCAAGCGAATTCGAATCGCTGTTACCGGCTTGAAAGGCCGATGTCCTAGGCCTCTAGACGATGGGGGCACGCATCATAAGTATAGCAAAGACGAAATCCTTCAGGCAAGTGATTATCCGTGGACACTAGGGACAGGGTAACCAGCAGTGACCAAACGGTGAGTGCCGGCTGGAAGGGACGAGTAAAAAAAAGGTTCGTTCCGCTGTTTATCTTGCTGGTGGTTATCGCCATTGTCGTGGTCCTGTTTCTTTGGGGGCGAGACCCGGAGCGGATTGCGGCGCTGGGTAATTCCGGATATTTCGGTGCCTTTCTGATTAGCCTAATTGGGAACGGCACCGTTCTTCTGCCGGCTATTGTCCTGCCCCTGCTTTCCGGTCTGGGTGCTTTTTTCTATCCGGTCAAGGGAATAATGGGGCCGATCATCGTGGGGCTGGCTGGTGGCGCCGGGGCGGCTATTGGCGAGATAGTGGGGTACATGGCCGGGTACAGCGGCCGTGGCATCGCGGAACGCAGCAAGCTCTACCGTAGACTGGTGGGTTGGGTGCAGCGGTGGGGGGTTCTGGCGGTCTTTGTCTTCGCCCTGGTACCCCTGTTCTTTGACCTGGTCGGTCTGGCGGCGGGTATCCTCCGCTTTCCCTTGTGGAAGTTTGTCCTGGTCTGCTGGCTGGGCAGGACCATACTGTATGTGGTCTTCATCGTGCTGGCGGCACTGGGATGGGGGGCAGTCCTGCCTTACCTTGATTGAACCGGCCGCTTGATTTTCACAATCAGCAGCGCCCCGACAATGAAGTAAAAACAACAGACCAGCAGCATTATCTGATAACCCATGCCGGCGCTCTGGCTGTTGGCGAAATCAATTACCGGTCCGATAAGCCGTGCCAGGGCAGCGCCGCCGGCGGTTGCCATGTTAGCAATGCCCAGGAACCGTGCCTCCTCATCGCGGGCCAGCAGGTCAGTAGCTAACGCCCAGTTGGTGCTGTTGAAGGCACCCATAGCCACCCCGATAATGCCGGCGGCAATCAGTATGAGACCATAATTTTGTGTGAAGAAAATAACGGCAATTCCAACGGCTCCCAGCAAGCCGGAAGCGATATTAATTGGCTTCCGTCCGATTCTGTCCGAGAAATAACCGGCGGGATAGACCACCGCCAGCATGGCTACTACCGCTAATATAGAGAAGCGGGCAGTTGCCTCAGCCGGATTGGTGACACCAATAACGTCTCTGAGATAGTTCAGAGCAAATTGCTGGATGGTGGCAAATGCCATGAAGACGAGCGTTCGTGATACCAGGAACCAGATAAAATTGCGGTTTGTCCTGAGGTCGATCTTATAGGACCGGCGCAGGGTGGACAGTAGTGGGGAGGCGGGTCGCCCGGTGGCTGGGGCTTCGTTTACCGTCAGTATGGTGACCAGCATAACCACCAGCAGCACCGCGGCCAGCATCCCCAGCACCGCCCACAGCCACTGGGCTCCCTGGCTAAAGAAATAGCGGTCCATAAAGAGTGCCACGGGATAGAGCAGGGCAACCCCGCCGAGTATCTCCAGCAAACCCTTCATTCCTGAAGCCAGCCCCCGTTTCCCATCCGGGACCATATCGGGAATGAATGCCTGGTAAGGGCCCTGTGCCGCATTGGTGCTGACCTGCAGCAGGCAGTAGATAATAAACAGGCCCAGGTAGCTGCCGACAGAACCAATGCCGGGGAGGAGCAGCAGCGCTACCAGCGTGCCGAACAGAATAAACGGGCGGCGTCTTCCCCATTTGAAGCGGGAGCGGTCGCTGATAGCTCCGGCTATCGGCTGGACGAGCATCGCCAGGACCAGTCCGGCAAGGGTCAGCAGACCGAGGTAGGTATTCTTTTGCGATTCGGCAACAAAGTCCAGTATTCGTAATGGCAAGATGATGACGTGTATGCTCTGCCAGAGCGCGGTCACGGCAAAGCCGAAGATGGTAATCCTGAGATAGTCCAGACGGTGAAATCTCCTGCGGTCAATACGGCTCTTCTGAAATTCATTCATTTTTATCCAGCATAGCAGAGCCGGAAGAAACAGGCAACGCTGCACTTTGTCATTGGGGCAGGTTCGATATATAATTCAGGTAACCAGATACCGTGTCATAGAACAGATAGAATATAGAGTAATGAAGCGTTATCCGCTGATAGCTGAAATAGAGACACCGCTCACCGCACCCCAGCTATTTGAAATAGTCCGTGACCAGCCGTTCAGTTTCTTTCTGGATAGCGGTATGGACCCGGAAAAGCTGGGGCGTTACTCGTTTCTCGGCGGTGAGCCGTTCCTGGTGCTGCGAAGTCGGGGGGAGCACATTTCTCTGAGCCGGGATGGTGTGGTGGAGGACAGGTGGGGAAATCCCTTTGAGGTAGTCGGCGAGTTGCTGGAGACCTATTCGCTGGATGATGATTCCGCCCCGGTTCCCCTGGTCGGTGGCGCCGTCGGGTACTTCAGCTATGACCTGTGCCATTTTATCGAGCGCCTGCCGACTACTGCAATTGATGACTTGATGTTACCGGAGTGCTATCTGGCTTTCTACGACGCGATTATCGCCGTCGACCATCAGGATAGCAAGGTATTCCTGGTATCTACCGGTTTCCCGGAACTGGAGGAGGTGAAGAGGTTGCGGAGGGCGGAAGAGCGACTGAACGAGGTCAGGAACCTTGTTCTCCACGGTTCTCCGGTCATGGTTACCGGGTCAGCTTCCCCGGAGGAGGGCGTCACGTTACATGCTAATTTCTCCCGGGAGGAATATATTGCCGCGGTAGCCACCGCCCGGGAATACATACGGGCCGGTGATATTTTCCAGGTGAACCTGTCCCAGCGGTTTGAGACGGAGCTGAACATTCCGCCATACGAGCTGTACCGGAAGTTACGTTCTATAAATCCGGCTCCCTTTGCCAGCTACCTTGGCTTTGAGGAGGTGAAAATCGTGGGCGCATCTCCGGAGCGATTTCTCAAGGTAATAGGCGACCGGGTGGAGACACGGCCCATCAAGGGGACGCGACCGCGGGGTAAGTCGGCGAGAGAGGATAGTTCGCTTGCCCGGGAATTGCTATCGAGTGTCAAGGACCGGGCGGAAAATATCATGATTGTTGATCTGGAGCGGAATGACCTGGGTCGTGTCTGCCGTTACGGGACGGTGCGGGTTACCGAACTGGCTATCCTGGAGACCTACCCCACCGTGTTTCACCTGACCTCCACCGTGGTGGGTGAGCTATGCCCGGGGAAAGGGCGGATTGACCTGCTTAAAGCCACCTTCCCCGGTGGGTCGATAACCGGTGCTCCCAAGGTGCGGGCAATGGAGATTATCGACGAGATAGAGCCGACCCGGCGAAGCGTCTATACCGGCTCTATCGGCTACCTGAGTTTCAATGGCACTATGGATATAAACATCGTTATCCGGACGATTCTGGTTAAGGACGGGCGGGCATATTTTCAGGTGGGGGGTGGCATCGTCTATGACTCGGAGCCGGAAGCGGAGTATGTGGAGACGCTGGACAAAGCCAGGGTGCTGATACAGGCGCTGGGCCTCTCCGCAGAGGTTGCCGTGGAGGGGTCACCGTGATTCTGGTCATTGATAACTACGATTCGTTCACCTACAACCTGGTGCAATATCTGGGGGAGCTGGGCCGTGAGCCGGTAGTCTGCCGTAACGATGCGATTACCCTGGAACAGATTGCCATGATGGCGCCGAGCCATATTATTATCTCTCCCGGCCCCTGCACTCCGCTGGAAGCCGGTATCTCCAACGATGTGGTGCGTTCCTTTCGGGGGAAGATACCGATTCTGGGCGTGTGCCTGGGGCACCAGTGCATCGGCTATGTTTACGGCGGCGTAATACGGCGGGCATCGGTACCGGTGCATGGCAAGAACTCGCTGATTCACCACGATGGCAAGACCATCTTCGCCGGGCTGCCCTCGCCGCTGATGGGGGGGCGCTATCACTCGCTGGTGATTGACGGAGAAACGATGCCGACATCGCTTGAGGTATCCGCGAGCACCGATGAAGGAGTGGTTATGGGAGTGCGGGACCGGCATAACGTGGTGGAGGGAGTCCAGTTTCACCCGGAGTCCATCCTGACCGACCGCGGGCATGAACTGCTGACCAATTTCCTGGACCTGCCCGCTCCGTCAGAAAGGGGTGAACGGTGACTGAAGAAATTGTCTACCTGAACGGGGCGCTGCTGCCCCGTTCGCAGGCGAGGGTGTCGGTCTTTGACCAGGGCTTCCTGTACGGGTATGGACTGTTTGAGACGATGCGTGCCTATAAGGGGGCAATTTTTCTCCTGGAACGGCATCTGGCGCGACTTCGTGACGCTGCGGAATCTATTGGACTGGGCGCATCGCTGACCGGTGTTGACCTCGCCGGGGCGTGCCGGGACACGCTGCAAGCCAACAATCTCCACGATGCCCGGCTACGGCTCACTGTCTCCCGTGGTGAGGTGGATGCTTTCCCCGGGTCCAGCGTTCAGGTAACCCCGACGGTGCTGGTTACGGCGAGACATTATACCGCGCTCCCGGCAGCGGTCTATGAGCGTGGTTTTCACGCGGTAATAGCTTCCGAGCGTCGCTGCTCACAGTCGCCGCTGGCCCGGCTCAAATCAGCCAGCTACCTGCTCAGCCTTCTGGCCAGGCGGGAAGCTGAGGTCGCCGGGCGGGACGAAGCGCTGCTGCTGAATGAGCGGGGGAGTATTGCCGAGGGTAGCGTCAGCAACGTCTTTTTCGTGGCTTCCGGCGGGCTGGTTACTCCTTCGCTAAAGACCGGCATCCTGCCCGGCATTACCCGCGGGGTGGTGACGGAGCTCGCCCGTGAAATTAACATCGACGTTACTGAAGACGAGGTGAAACCGGGCGACCTGAAGCACTTTGACGAGGCGTTCCTCACCAATTCCGTAATGGAGATAATGCCACTGGTTGAGGTCATGGATAGCGCGGGCAAGGTGATAACCATCGGCTCGGGAAAACCGGGTGCGGTTACCCGGCGGTTGAGTATTGCCTATCGGGAAATGGTGGCGAGGGAGACAGCTCCCGAATAGGGAATCGCGGAACAAGTATATTTTGAACTCTTAACGTCACTCCGGTTGGCAGTAACAACCCGGTCAGGGATGTGACTCAGAAGGCAGTGGCTCCCCTTATTGACTCAAGACAGTGATGGCTACGGGAAAACCGCCACGGCGTTCAGTCCGGTTGTCTCCGGTAAGCCGAGCATCAGGTTCATGTTATGGACGGCGTTTCCGGCGGCGCCTTTCACCAGATTATCAATGGCGCTGACGAGGATAAGACTGCCGGTTCGCAGGTCGATGTGGGGGTGAACCATGCAGAGGTTATTGCCCCAGGTGTGCTTGGTGTGGGGTGGAGAGTCGGTTACTCTTACGAATGGCTCATTCCGGTAAAAATCAACGTAAAGCTGTTTTAGCTCATCCTTTGCCTTTTCCCCGGAGGCAAGCTTGCCCGGGACGAGCGGCGCATAGGCGGTGGTCAGTATCCCTCTGGTCATCGGCAGCAGGTGAGGGACAAAGGTAATGGCTACCGAGTGCTCGGGATGAAGGTTGCTGAGTTCCTGAGCAATCTCGGGCTGATGGCGGTGACCGTCCAGGGCATAGGCAGTGGTGTCTTCATTGGCTTCAGCAAAGTGAGTGGTCATGGTAAGGGTACGGCCCGCCCCGGAAATACCCGACTTGCTGTCGACCACGATGCTGCTTTCAATGAGCCCGGCGTTCACAGCCGGCGCCAGTGCCAGAATGGCACCGGTCGGGTAGCACCCCGGGTTGGCTACCAGTTCCGTGGCAGCAATCGATGAGCGGTGCAGTTCGGGCATACCGTAGACCGCCTGCTGGAGCAGTTGCGGGGAGGGGTGGGTGAAGCCATACCACTCCTGGTATTGGGAAGCATCCTTCAGTCGAAAGTCGGCGCTGATATCAATGACTTTAATGCCGTTGTCGAGCAGCGGGATGATTCCGCCGGCGCTGTCTTTATGGGGCATCGCCGAGAAAGCGAGGTCAACCTCTGCCAGTTTACTGGCGATAGTCAGGTCGATGTCGGACAGGTGCGGGAAAACCGCCCCCAGCGCCTTCCCGGCGGCGCTGCGCCCGGTAACCGAAACAAGCTCTACTTCAGGATGCCGGGATAACAGCCGCGCTAACTCTAACCCGGCATAGCCGGTAACATTGATGATGCCAACTCTGGTTTTCGCCATATCGCTAACCTTTTTTCTGAAATTCGTCTAAATTATAGCACATGCGTGACGCAATTCATAAGTCGCTGCTCAATGTGAGAGAAACTGACGGACTTCAGGTGGGGTGGGTAGGGGTGATTATGGCTGCCGAGCCAGGATTCGAACCTGGGCTAAGGGATCCAAAGTCCCCTGTGCTACCACTACACAACTCGGCAAGCTGCATTCGCAAGGGTTTTTAGATGGCTATTGCCCCCCGCTGGTGCCGAAGGTCGGACTCGAACCGACACGGAAGTTGCCTTCCAACAGTTTTTGAGACTGTCGCGTCTACCCATTCCGCCACTTCGGCTGAAAATTTAACAGGTAATTCGTAACCAGGGAATCTTGCAGATGAACGACACTCAGCTTCCTCTTCAGTAATGGTGCCAGCATTATATTGCTTATAAAGTTCCACAGCACATGACATATAATCTGCGGACCGGTGAGCTCCTCTACCTTGTGGAGTAAAAACATCCTTACACCTGCTATTTGTCCCTACACGTGCCATATTATATCACACAATGGAAGGTGGTGCATGTAAATGTCGGTTTCTACCCCGTCATCGAACTGAGTGTCTCAGAGTGAGCCGGAATACTGTCAAGCGCTAGGTACGGCGCAGGCAAATCAGATCACGGGCATACTGTCACAGAGTCCCCAGAGTAGAAATACTGATCCCGATCTTCTTGCCGACGATCCCGATTGTGTTTCCTTGACTGAGTAGTACCACAGCTTCGCGGAGCTTGTTGAAGGCATACTGGCAATAGGAGAAACAGGGATACGTATGCTGCCTGTGATTCAAATTCAACCTTCTGGGCTTTCAGGCAGGCGATTTTATTTGTATCCCCAGGGGAGAAAGACACGGAGCTATCAGCCTGGATAATCAGGAGGGGCTCCTCGTTCTCTGTTACGTCAGCCTGGATAACCGCGAAGAAATACAAAAAGAATATACGGGATCCGATAGGGAGTATATTCCTCCTGCCGGGTATGACTATGCCGGCACATTAAAGTAACTGAGCTGCCAACAAATGGGAGGCGGTTAAGCGAGATATAGCAAGATATATATTCAATCCGTCTGAATGGGCAATGACAAAAAGGCCGTTTAACAAACAGATAAGGGGAATAATTCCTCGGCAATTATGGAGAGCGCTTTCACCCCTCTTCTTTGTACTTTGCCTCTTACTGTCAGCCAGCCTTCCCGGAACAATACATGCCCGCATTTTTCCTGGACATCGCCGAATACGGTGACATCGGCCACGCCTGTCCCGTCTTCCATAATGACATAGACTACCCGGTTCCCGTTCCTGGTTGGTGGAGTCTGATACCGGATGACCGAACCGGCAATTTTAACAGATTTTCCCGTGGATATTGATGGCAGGTCTCTCATCCGGGTAAACCCGCTGTCGAAAGAAAAGAAATCCAGGGGGTGTGCCGATAAATCCAGGGATAATAGCTCTCTTTCCGCCAGCATCCTTGATTTTCGGCCCTTTTGGCCATTGCTGGATGACGAATCGGATACTACAGGCTCCTGCCCGAGGTCATCGAACAGCGGCTTTGATTTGTTACCCGCTCTTTGTTTCAGGGCAATCAACTTTTGGAATTGTGAGAGCAGGTCATCCCTGTTGCCAAAGGCGTCAAATGCGCCAACCCTGATGAGATTTTCAATGATAGGTTGGCTGGCATCTACCCTCAAGGCGAAGTCCCTCAATGATGTGAACCTGGCTTTTGGCCTTTCCGAAAGTATCGAGGCTATCGCCTCTTCTGATATCCCTTTAAGCTGCCTGAACCCTATCCTTAGTGCTTCACCTTCGACCGTGTAGTTATCAAATGAATGGTTTACATCAAGTGGCAGTATCTTCACCCCGTGCCGTCTGGCATCAGCTACCAAGACGCGGGGTGGATAGTAACCCATCGGCTGGTTTGAGAGTAATGCCGCAAAGAACTCCGCCGGGTAGTGGCACTTCAGCCAGAGAGTCTGATAGGCAAGCTCGGCATAGGCAGCGGCATGAGCCTTGCAAAAGCCATAGGCGGCGAAGGCTGTCAGCTGCTCAAAGACCTTTTCAGCGATATTTCGACTTGCCCCGTTCCGGGCCGCGCCGGAGATGAAGACGTCCCTCATCTTCTCCATCTCCTCCTCGGAACGGTCGTGGGTCATGGCACGCCGGAAACCGTCTGCCTCGGCATAGCTCATACCGGCCAGGTCATGGGCAACCTTTAATACCTGCTCCTGATACAGAATGACTCCCAGCGTTTCACCGAGGGCACTCTTGAGCTTTGGATGCAGGTACGTTACCGGTTTTTGGCCATGCCTCCGTGGCAGGTAGTCTTTATCCATGTTAGACTTGAGCGGACCCGGCCTGACCAGAGAGATGGAGATAGTAATGTCCTCGTATCTATCCGGCAGAAGTCTTCCCGCCATCTCCCGCTGCGCCGGCGACTCCAGCTGGAAAGTGCCGATAGCTTTGCCATCCCGGAGCATGGCGAATGCTGCCGGGTCATTCCTGTCTATTTCCCCCAGGTCGATATCAATACTACGGTTCTGCCTGATGCTGTTGATGGTGTCCTCGATAACAGTGAGGGTAGGCAGTGCCAGCAGGTCCATTTTAACGATGCCCAGCTTCTCGATATCGTCCTTATCGTACTGGCTGATGATATCACCGCCGCTGGACCACTCCAGGGGAACCAGGTCAGATAGCCGGCCGTCGCCAATCAGCAGACCCCCCAGATGCACGGACATGTGCTTGGGGAAACCGTCAATGGCGGCACAGAGCTTGAAAAAATCGACCAGTTCGGGCCGGCGATAGATGTCGCTTTTTTTCAACTCAGGACGCGAATCCATCTTTTCCAGTAGCTGTGATGCCGATAGCCAGTGAATGCCTTTGCAGGCTTCTTCAATTACTTCCTTCGGTAGCTCAAGGGCTTTGCCGGCATCCCGAATTGACCCCCTCGCCATATAGGTATTGATTGTCCCTACACAGGCGACATTCTCGGCGCCATACTTCCGGTAGACATAGTCCCTGGCCTCGTCACGGCGCCGGCGGTCGATATCCAGGTCAATATCCGGCGGCTCGTGTCGCAAGGGGTGCATGAAGCGCTCAAAGAGCAGGTCATGCTCAATGGGGTCAATAGTGCTGATATCCAGGACATAGACCACCAGGCTGTCCACAGCGCTACCCCGTGCCTGGCATCTTATACCTCTTTCTTTCGCCCAGCGGACGATGTCCCAGACGACAAGGAAATAGCCACAGAAACCGAGCTTCCGGATGGTGTCCAGTTCCTGCTCCAGGCGCTCTTGTATGCGGGCGGTCAGTTTCCCGTACTTTCTCATGGCTCCAGCGTGAGCCAGCTTGGCAAGATAGCTGTAATCGCTCTCACCTTCAGGGACATCGAACCTTGGGAAGTGCAGATTACCTGTATCCAGTTCCAGATTGCATCTCGCCGCAATCTCCCCGGTCATCCTGATTGCTTCAGGCATATCCCGGAAAAGGCCTGCCATTTCTTTTGGAGACTTGAGATATTGCTCCACTGTCCGATAGCCTTGCAATTGAGACACCGGGATATTCCGGTCGATGGCGTTGAGCAGCTCTTTAATCCGGTAGTCTTCCGCTTCGGCATAGTGGACGTTATTGGTAGCTACCACCGGTATACCTTCTTCTTTAGCAAAGCCGGCCAGCCGGTAGCTCTCCCGCATACCTTCCCGGGACGGGTAGCGGATAAGCTCAATAAAAAAATCTTCCCCAAAGATCTCCCGGTAAAAGTGACCGACCTCTTTGGCTTCTGCGGTTTCCCCCTGGCTGACCAGTAACGGTATCTCGCCATTGCTGCATCCGGATAATGCCACCAGCCCGGCATTGAACCTGCCCAGCATCTCTCTGGTAGCCTTTGGTTCCTTGCCTCGGTTCGCCAGGTGAGCTTCCGACAGCAGACGGCACAGGTTCGAATAGCCCTGTTTATCCTTGCCGAGAAGGGTGAGGTGGGAACCGCCTTCGGTGCTGACCTCCGCACCGATAATTGGCTTTATTCCTGTAGCCCTCGCTTTTTCGTAGAACCGGACTGCTCCGGTCAGTCGGTTGTGGTCGGTCAGCGCTATGGCCGGCATGCCGAGCTTCTTTGCCTTCTCCAGGAGGCTGTCCTGGGAAGAAGCTCCATCAAGAAAGCTGTATTGGGAATGGACATGAAGGTGAATAAAACTCATAATTGCTCTCTAATCAAGGACCCGGTGAAGGAACCATGCTTCACCAAGTTGATACAGCTCGTAAGTTCCGGTGCTTGAGTTGGTGGCGATAACGCGGACAAAGAACCGCATCGCCCTGCCATTCCACCAATCGGCCGGCTCCCGCCACCAGTTAATAACCTCGTTCACTCTATAGAGACGCTTTCTCCAGATAAACGCCGTTATCCTGGAATCTTCTCTCCGGTGTACTTTGACCGGTTCTCCAATAAGCTTCGACATAGCACCAGTTCCAACGAGCAGGGGAATATAATTATACTAGAACATATGTTCCAATATCAAGGGATTTTGGTAAAAAATTCTATAGTAGAAGTCCGCTCGCTCCGCCCGGGTAAGGAATATATCTTTGATCCTATGGAAAAGGACCTCACCGGGATGCAAGGCAAAGGGCAAGGTTGCCGAAAAAAGCTTGACAAGACGCCCTTTGTTGATGGAAGTCCTGATTGTTACATCCACGTAAGGTTATCGCTTTTTTTATTCGGTGAGTCCCGGTTGCATGTTCCAGCCTTTTTAAATATGATATGGAATATAATCAGGGATATGCCATGAAAGACTCTGTTATCGAGGTGCGAGATTTTCGAAAAGTCTATGGTGACGTTGTTGCCGTTGACGGCATAAGTTTTGAGGTACGGCAAGGGGAGATATTCGGTCTGCTCGGACCCAACGGGGCGGGTAAGACCAGTACCCTGGAGGTCCTGGAAGGGCTTCGTTCCTCTGACGGAGGGGTCTTACGGATAATGGGAGTAGACCCCACCCGGGAGTCACGCAAACTGCGTAACCTGATTGGTGTGCAGCTACAGACTTCGGGACTCCCGGATAATATGCAGGTCGGTGAGGCAATGAGGTTTTTCTCCGCTTATCATGCAGTAGCTCCCAATTACCAGCTACTGAACCGCCTGGGGTTATCGGAGAAAATCAGGACACAATACCATATGCTTTCTACCGGCCTGCAGCGACGTCTGGCGCTGTCGATAGCACTTGCCTACAACCCGCCGGTTGTGTTACTGGATGAACCCACCGCCGGCCTGGATGTACCATCGCGTAACGAACTGCATGACCTGATGCGAGAACTGCAAACCAGCGGTACCACTATTATTCTGGCCACTCACGATATGGCTGAAGCGGAAAAAATGGCTGACCGCGTGGCAATATTGCTACAGGGCAGAATCGTCGCCACCGGTACTCCGCGTGAGCTTACAGCCACCGGAGCCAGCTTCACCAGAGTCTCGGCTCGAACCGAAGGAAATGTTTTATCCGAACCCGGACTTGCCTTTCCGTCGGTTAGCCGACAGACCTTTAAAGATGGATATGCTATCTACTATTGTACCGACCCCGGTCCCGCGGTTGCGGCAATCATTGCCCACATTGGAGCCAAAGGCGACACGCTGATTGATTTGCGGGTGGAGCGACCATCCCTCGAAGAGCGTTTTCTGGAAATAACCGGCACCGGGGGTGACCAGTGAACGCTTTTGCCAGTCACTTTTCCTTTGAATTCCGCACCGGAATTCGTGACAAGACCTTACTCTTGATGAACTATCTCTTCCCGATAGGACTCTATATCATGCTTGGGCTTCTTATGGCGGAGCTCAACCCGCTTTTTATCGAGACGATTATTCCGGCAATGATAGTCATCGCCATCATGTCGGGTACCGTGCTTGGCTTGCCCAACCCGCTGGTAGCAGCGCGGGTGGCCGGTATCTTCCGCAGTTACAAGATAAACGGCGTGCCGGCAATCTCGATCCTGACGGTACCAGCCCTGACAACAATATCGCATATGGTGGTCGTAGCGGTGATTATCACCGCCACGGCACCCCTGGTCTTCGGGGCGCCTCCACCCGTCGGTTGGCCGGGTTTTATCCTGTTTTTCCTGCTGACAGCCTTCGCCCATGCCGGACTTGGCATGTTGATAAGCGTAGTTTCATCCAGTACGCGCTCGGTGGTGCTATGGTCGCAACTGATTTTCCTGCCGTCAATGATAATAGGCGGACTGATGATACCTTATAGCATGTTGCCCGGTGCTCTCGGCAAGATTGCTTTGCTCCTGCCGGCAACATACGCTATGAACGTCTTTCAGGGATTCGCCCAGAATCAGGTTACCGCTTTTAACCCGCTCTGGTCAGTCCTCATCTTGCTTGCAGGGGGGTTTTTATCGTTCGGTCTGGCCAATTATCTGTTCCGCTGGGATAGCCGTAACAAGGCGCGACGTGGGCATCCCGCCCTGGCATTGTTAGCCCTGTTGCCGTACTTCATCGGAATGATTTGGTTATAGTTATATACACTATGTCTAGACGTCACATTTGCTTCCTGTATCACCCTTGTTGAACGAAGTCCGACTTGTTAGCCGCGGTAGCAGGAATAGCATGAAGTTAACTCCGCGGTAAAAATGGAGGCTGGTCCCCCACGCTAAGTGGAAATCCAGCCCTGGAAATAGCCGCTGGTGAAGCCTCGGTTGAATTCTTCCCGATTTTAATTATGTAGCCGCGCTCAACCAGCCAGTGAAAGAATGTCTTGAGATGCTGGTAAGGACTTTCGACCGAGTTCTCAGAAAGCGTGACATTTTGGCGGGCCCGTTTGGCGAACCAGCGGGGTCACTCGCGAAGGTGGCCGAGGTACTCCTCCATGTGAGAGACGGCAAGTTGTGAGGTCTCCGGTCATCACTGCGCCCCGGCATAATCTGTGAAAAGATGCGGGGCCACCTTCATGGACTCCACGTAGCGGGGTAAGGAGTGAGCAGCCCTGATACCAACCAGGTAACCCCTCGTCGCCTGATTTTATTGCAGGGATGTTATCGGTAACCGGTTATGTCACCGTACGGGGGGGAGCGGCATCAATAGCTGACTTAGCTTCGCTGGAGCGGAAGACGAGATTCGAACTCGCGACCTCCTCCTTGGCAAGGAGGCGTTCTACCGCTGAACTACTTCCGCT
>CAYXWH010000016.1:14323-27552 GCA_964468755.1 uncultured Dehalococcoidaceae bacterium | reverse complement strand
CAAAGGGCTTGCCGATAATCTGCATCCCTATGGGCAGCCCGTCGGCAAAGCCGGCGGGAAGAGACATTCCGGGCAGACCGGCGATATTTATCGGCAGGGTGCAGACATCACTGAGATACATTTGCAGCGGGTCATCCACTTTCTCGCCAATCCGGAAAGGGACAGAGGGAGACGTGGGGGTAACCAGTACGTCATATTTCTCAAAAGCCCGGTCAAATTCACGTCGAATCAGGGTACGTACCTTCTGGGCTTTAAGGTAATAGGCATCATAGTAGCCGGCGGAAAGGGCATAGGTCCCCAGCATGATACGCCGCTTCACCTCTGGACCGAAACCATGTTCCCGTGTCTTTTCCATTGACTCCCACATATTGCCGGCTCGATAGGAAAAACCGTATTTGACACCATCATAGCGCGCCAGGTTCGCCGAAGCCTCGGACGGAGCGATAATATAGTACACGGCAAGGGCATGAGGGGTGTGGGGCAGTGATACCTCCCAGTCCACCCGCGCCCCCAGTTTCTCCATCTGGCTGACCGCCTTCTTTATCGCCCCGGCGACTTCCGGCTGCATCCCCTCGACAAAATACTCCTCAGGGACACCGATAGTAAGCCCGTTGAGGTCACCGGTAAGGCACCGGGTATAGTCCGGCACCGGCAGCGGTACCGAGGTAGAGTCCCGGTTATCATAACCGGCGATAGCGTTTAGCACCAGAGCGCAGTCGGTCACATCCTGGGTAAGGGGGCCAATCTGGTCCAGCGAGCTGGCAAAAGCGACCAGGCCATAGCGGCTGACCCGGCCATAGGTAGGCTTTAAGCCGACCACACTGCAAAATCCGGCTGGCTGGCGGATGCTGCCGCCGGTATCCGAACCAAGGGCGTAGACGGTCTCACCGGCGACGACGGATGCGGCCGAGCCACCACTGCTGCCACCGGGCACACATTCCAGCTGCCACGGATTGCGGGTAGCGAACAGCGCCGAATTTTCCGTTGATGAACCCATAGCGAACTCGTCCATGTTGGCTTTGCCCACCACCACCGCTCCACTATCTTTTAACCGCTCAACCACGGCCGCATCATACGGGGGCACAAAATTCTGCAGCATCTTTGAAGAGCACGAGGTGAGTACTCCCCGGGTGCACATATTATCCTTGATTACCACCGGGATACCGGTCAGCGGTGTGGCGTCACCCGCCGCGATACGCTGGTCAGCTTTCTGCGCCTGTTCCAGCGCCTGGTCAGCGGTTACCGTCACCAGGGCATGGACCTTGGGCTCCACCTCCTCAATACGCTCCAGGAAAGTCCTGGTCAATTCCAGCGACGACAATTGCCGGGTTGTCAGCAGTCGATGCGCTTCGTGAATGGTGATTGGATTATGGTCAACAGTCAACTCGCAACCTCACTTCTCAAATTTTCCTGCCCACGGGAATGATGTAGAGCGGCTCCTCGTCCTCGGGGAGACCCAGCACCTGCTTGACCGTTTCGTCCCGAAAGGCGCCGATAACTACCGTACCCAGACCGAGCGCTTCTGCCTGGAGGTAGACATTCTGGGCAGCGTGCCCTGCCTCCATATGCACGTACCGGATACCCCTATTGCCATAGGTGGCGGTCGTTCGTTCATATACCGCGGTGATTATAATGTCTATAGCCGCCTGCTCAATACACTCCTGACTCAACGCCACCCGGCATAACGCCGCTCTCTGCTCGCCATCAATTACCTTTTCCATATCATGAGACTGCGGGTGGTAGTGATAGACACCGGGAGTAACACCGGCTACCTTACCGGTCACCACGTAGACTTCCAGCGGGTAGAGCGCCCCGGCGGACGGTGCGGTCCTCTTGCCGCCGGGAGACGTATTTCCCTGGGCAGCCCATAGCAACTGGGCTACCTCCGGCAGTGTCAGCGCCTCATCAGCGTAGTCTCTTACCGACCGCCGCTTCCGTAGCGTCTCCTCAATAGACACCCCGCTTTCATACCTTGGTTCGGGCAGCATTATGCCATCCTCACCCCCAGCCGGTGATACCTTGCTTTCGGGTGCCCCGCATGCCATCGAGAAACCGGGCAACAACACTAACACCATCACCGTCAACCATCCCCGCTTCCTCATCGCCCCTCCGGTAAAGCCAGCCAGCGGCGTATATACTGTATCAGGTACCAGTAATTACGCCGCCTATTCCAGTACCGCCTGCACCCGGAAGCAGTCCCCGTCCCTTTGCGGAGCATTGGCGAGGATTTCGTCAGGGGGCAAAGACTCCGCTACTTCATCATCCCTCATGACACTCTGGAGGGCAACGGTATGGGCAGTCGGCGGCACATTGGTGGTATCAACCTGCTGCAATATCTCAAAATTTTCCAGAATATCGGATAACTGCTCCTGCATGCGGACTATTTCTTCTTCGGTCAGGCCAACGCGAGCCAGACGGGCAATACGCAGTACCTCTTCACGGCTTAACTTCATCTAACACCTCTTACTGTATTTTACACAGCGGTTACGCGCCAATTATACCATCCACCGTCTCAGGTCGCAATTTTCCCACCCGCGATATATAATGAGTGCGGGACTATACCCATGAGAGAGAAAGGAGGTACCATATGGCGGATCGGGTGATGGTATTCATCGATGGGAGTAATCTGTACCATTCCCTTAAGAACCACTTCTACCGGACCGACATCGATATCGGTAAATTCTGCCGTAAGATGCTGGGGCGACGCAGTTTAATTAGAATCTACTATTACAACGCCAGGGTGGGACGAAAGGAAGAACCGGAACGGTACAAAAAGCAGCAAGCCTTTTTCGAAGGGGTCAACGCCGTGCCCTATACCGAATTACGACTGGGACGACTGGTCTATACCAACTGGCCCACCGCACCACCCTACGAAAAAGGGACGGACGTGCAACTGGCTTCCGATATGATAACCCACAGCTTTAAAAACAACTATGACGTCGCCATTCTGGTTGCCGGGGATAATGACTATGTGAGCGCCATCCAGGCAGTAAAAGACAGCGGGAAGCATATTGAGATTGCCCTGTTCGGCAAGGAAGGGACTTCACGGCAACTGAGGCAGGTCGCTGATAAGATAATTAAACTCAACAGGCAGCTGCTCAAGGGCTGCTGGAAATCAAAAGACCAGACAGGTTCATGAGCGCCATCAAACGAGGTTCCGGACGGTCGGCAGCCCGACCCGGCGAACATCTCGCCCGCGAACGGGGCACGGTAATCAAAGACTGGGGGGGCCGGCTGCCCGTTGCCGTCGTTTATCCCAACTCGTACTTTATCGGCATGTCCAACCTGGGAGTCCACACCGTTTACAGCCAGCTTAACAGCTATCGCCAGGTTGTCGCCGAAAGGGTCTTCTGGGAGCGTGAAAACCGGGACAACCAGCTGCAAGCGGTATCCGTGGAATCAGGCCGTCACCTGGTTGACTTCTCGGTTCTTGCTTTCTCGGTTACCTATGAGCTTGATTACTTTCACATTACCCGGATATTGTCAACGAGCGGCATCCCCCTCTATGCCGCCGACCGTGACGAGCGGTATCCCCTGGTTATCGCCGGCGGTCCCTGCATCACCGCCAACCCCATGCCCCTCGCCCCGTTTTTCGACTGCCTGTGCATTGGTGAGGCTGAGCCAATACTCCCCGTCCTGGTCCCGGCACTCCTGGAAGGAATGAGCGGGCAGCGAGATGAGCTATTGAAAGCGCTCTCATCTCTCCCGGGTGTCTACGTTCCCCGCTATAACCACGGCACGCCGGTAGTCCGCCAGCGGGCAAAGAACCTGGGCGACTACCCGGTGGCTTCGGCTATCATCACCCCGGACACCGAGCTGGGTAACCTGTTCCTGCTCGAGGTGGAGCGGGGATGCAACTGGGGCTGCCGCTTCTGCCTGGTATACACCACCTTCAGCCCCATGCGCTGCCACCCGGTAAACCAGTTAATCGAGCAAGCCCGGCAGGGACTTGCCTGGAGGAACCGCATCGGGCTGGTTGGTCCAGCGGTTACTGACCACCCGGACATTGAGGAACTGCTGGTCAGGCTCCGTGAAATCGGCGCCGGCCTGTCCATCAGCTCACTGAGAATAAAGCCCTTCTCTCCAAAAGTGCTGGAAGAGCTTGCCCGGGGCGGCATACGGACCATCACCCTGGCACCGGAAGCCGGCTCGGAGCGCCTGCGCCGGGTGATAAAAAAAGGCATCTCGGAAGATGATATTTTACAGGCAATAGACCGGGTTGCCGGGCAGGGTATTCGACAGCTCAAGCTCTATTTCATCATCGGTTTGCCCACCGAGACCGATGATGATATCGACGAAATAATTCGATTGCTATTGAAAGCCAAGGATATTGTTGACCGGCGGAAAAGCGGCACCCGGATTACCGTTACCATTGCCCCCTTTGTACCCAAGGCAGGTACCCCGTTCCAGTGGTTGCCCATGGCACCCACCGCGACAGTCAGTCGCCGTCTGGCATTACTGAAAAAGAGCCTGCCCGCCCGGGGAATCCAGCTTAAGAGCGATAGCCCGGCCTGGAGCCAGGTGCAGGGAGTCCTCTCCCGCGGCGACAGCAGTCTCGCCAGGGTACTCGCCGATATTGAAGATATATCACTCGCCGGCTGGAACCGGTCTATAGCGCAAAGCGGCTTTGATATTGATGAGTATATCGGCAGGTCATGGGACATAGACCGGAAGCTGCCCTGGGAAATAATCGACTCCGGGATGAAGCGGCAGCGCCTGACAGGTGAATTACACCGGGCACTCGGTCAGTCCGGCTGATTATTTTGGCGCTGTTACCACCGCAACGGCTTCTGCCAGGCTTCTTTTAAATCTGCGAGGGCAACGGTGGTCTTGCCTGCCTTCAGTCCGTTTATCTCCAGCAGTTCAGAGCCGGTAACCCGGCCGATAGCCGCCAGGACCGAACCCGCCATTGTCCGCTCAAATTCTTCCTTATTCTCCGGCGCCACTTCGACCAGAAAACGGCTGTTCGATTCGGAAAAGAGGATAAAGTCGTCACGGTCTAACGACTCACCGAGCGGCACCATACCCAGGTCGATAGACGCACCCAGTTCACCGGCAAACGCCATTTCGCTCACTGCCACCCCAATACCACCGTCGCTGCAATCATGGCAGGCCCGTACCAGACCCCGAGCCGTCGCCGTACTCAGCCTGTCCATCAGCGCCCTGGCTGACTCCGGGTCTACCCTGGGCACCCGGTTGCCGATACATCCCCGGCTGGCGAAATACTCCGACCCGCCCAGCTCATTACCAGTAGCCCCGACGATATAAATCAGGTCACCGGACTGCTTGAAGTCCATCGATACCACCTTTGCCGGGTCATCGATGACGCCAACCGCAGAAATAAGCAGCGTGTGCGGGATAGATATAATCCTGCCTTCGTACTCAAACTCGTTGTTCAGGCTATCTTTACCGGAAATAAACGGGGTCTCGTAGACCATCGCCATGTCATAGCATGCCTGTGCCGCCTTGACTAACGCCCCGAGCATCTCCGGTCGGTTGGTGCTACCCCAGCAGAAATTATCCAGCAGCGCCACCCTGCGGAGATTACCGCCGACGGCGATAATCTGGCGCAGCGCCTCGTCAATAGCTGATGCCGCCATCCAGTACGGGTCGATATCCCCGTACCTCGTATTGATGCCGCTACTTATTACCACCCCCGGCTCGGCATCCAGGACAGGCCGGATAACCGCCGCGTCACCGGGGCCGTCACTGCGCTTGCCTACCAGCGGCTTAAGCACGCTGCCTCCCTGCACTTCATGGTCATACTGGCGGATTACCCATTCTTTGCTGCACACGTTCCAAGAACCGAGTACCGCCAGCAGCGCCCCGCCCAGGTCTGACGGCTCGGCAAAGTCCGGCTCGGCGTGCTGTGGTGTTGACCAGACCGCTTCCCGGACTATCTGGGGCCAGCCGTCGTGCAGGAACTCCATATCCAGTTCGCCGACCTGCTTTTCCTGGTAAAAGAGCCGAAGTCGACGGTCATCGGTGAACTCGCCAATGACGGTAGCTTCAACATCTTCGCTGGCAAACAGGCTCAACAACTCATCAATGCGATCCGGCGGCACCGCCAGCACCATTCGCTCCTGTGATTCGGAAACCCAGATTTCGGTATAAGAAAGCCCGGCATATTTGAGCGGGACCTTATCCAGGTGGACCCGGACGCCGGTATCGGCGCCCATTTCACCCACCGCCGAGGACAGCCCGCCGCCACCGCAGTCGGTTATCCGGGAATACAGCCCCCGGTCTCTCGCCTGAAGCAGAATATCAATCAGCTTTTTCTCCACGATGGGATTGCCAATCTGGACGGCGCTATAAGAAGTGTCGGTAGACTGCTCGGTAAGCTGTTCCGAGGCAAAGGTGACTCCGTGGATACCGTCGCGCCCGGTCCTGCCTCCGGTAACCACCACCAGGTCGCCGGGTTTATGCTTACCCCGCTCCGCCATGCTTCGGGGCATTATCCCCAGCGTGCCACAGTACACCAGCGGGTTAGCCGCATAACGCTCGTCGAAGAGTATCGCACCGTTGGCAGTGGGGATACCGAGTCGGTTGGCGTAGTCGGCTACGCCGGCCCGCACCCCCTTAAAGAGACGGCGCGGATGCAGGACACCCTTGGGTAACCGTTCGTAGGGAAGGTCAGGCGGGCCGAAGCAGAACACATCGGTATTAAAAACCGGTTTGGCGCCCAGCCCGGTTCCCAGCGGGTCACGAATAACGCCACCGATACCGGTTGCCGCGCCACCATATGGCTCCAGCGCCGAAGGGTGATTGTGTGTCTCCACCTTGAAGCACAGTGCCCAGTGACCATCAAAGTCAATCACCCCGGCATTATCCATAAAAACGGAAAGGCACCACGGTTTATCCAGCTCACTGGTTGCCCGGGCAATGGTGCTTTTAAGAAGGTTATCGATAATCTCGCCGTTATAGCGTATTTTACCCCGGAAGGTCTTGTGAACACAGTGCTCTGACCAGGTCTGCGCCAGTGTCTCCAGCTCTACATCAGTGGGGTTCTGTCCCCGCTTCCGGTAGTAATCCAGGATAGCCTTAAATTCCTCGTCAGTAAATCCGAAGCGCCCCGCCACCGCCGATTCACCGGCTCCGAGAATATCAACGTACTCCAGATTAAACCGGTACTGGGGGGTTTCCAGAAAGCCGGCCTGTTCCCGCTCGACGACATGCTGGATAATCGGGTTGACCAGCAGGCGACTACAGATAAGCTCCATCTGCTCGTCGTTCAACTGCCCGTCAATGAGATATTTCCTGGCCGTTTTTACCGCCCGGACGCGGCTGATACCCAAGTCCTGGATTGCCTTGAGCACGCTGCCCTCAACCGGGTCGGCAACACCCGCATTGTAGGCGACCTCGACCGTATGAATTCCGGCGCCGGTTGCTTCTTCAGCGGGAGAATGTTGGCCGTAAAAGTAGTCCTGGGTAATCGGGTCGGCGAGCAAACGCTGGCAAATCAGCGCCAGCTCATCAGGGCTCAAATCATCATCCAGCCAGTAGACATCCACCACACGGACGTCGGAAACAGAAGTGATACCGAGGTCAAAAATATCCTTGACCAGCCCGTCCCCTCTGGCGTCCGGCAATTGCTTCTTAATACGTACTTCTACTCTGTGCACCGAATCAGGCCTTTG
The DNA here is from genome assembly GCA_964468755.1 of uncultured Dehalococcoidaceae bacterium. Taxonomy (GTDB): domain Bacteria; phylum Chloroflexota; class Dehalococcoidia; order Dehalococcoidales; family RBG-16-60-22; genus CAYXWH01. Next base: position 19,915 of record CAYXWH010000016.1, on the reverse strand, counting down.
TACCGAGCCATCCGCAGTATGTGAAATTCAGTGATGATTGTTGCCGACCAGATCAGGAACCGAGTAATTCGGTTACCACCGCGTTTACTTCCCGACCGTCTGCCCTTCCTTTAAGCTCGGCGATAAGCTTGGGCATAACCTTGCCTTTATCACCAGGCCCCTGGGCGCCAACTTCAGCAATGACAGTACGTGCCGCCGTAACTATTTCCTCCCGGGTCATCTGCTGGGGCAGATATTCCTGAAGGATTGCCAGTTCCGCCGCCTCTTTTTCCTCCAGGTCCCGACGGCCTCCCTCCTTGAAAGCGGCAATACTTTCCTGTCGTTGCCGCGCTTCCTTGGCAATTACCCCGAGGATACCATTGTCATCCAGCTGATCTTGTCGGGCAATCTCAGCATTGGCAATCGATGCCCGCACCATGCGCAGCACCGAACGCCTTACCGTATCCCCGCTCTTCATTGCCTGCTTGAGGTCATCAGCCAACTTCTGCTTTAAGCCTGCATCTGGTTCCATATATGCTTCTTCCCGCAGTTTTCTTACCGACGGCAACCTTGCTTTTTAATAAGAGGATGTCTCTGGCATTACTTCTTTGCCATTCTTGTCGCTTTGGCACTACCCCGTCTCTTGGCAGCCTTCTTCCGCTTGCGCTTCACACTTGGTTTTTCAAAGTGTTCCTTTCGGCGTAACTCAGCTAATATGCCGCTCTGCTGCACTCTTTTATTAAACCGTTTGAGCAAGCTGTCGAAGCTCTCGTCAGTACCGGCTTTTACCTCGGCCACATAGCATCAGCCTCCTTTTATCCTGAAAGCATGTTTCGCTGTTTACAATGACCGGTGATAATAAAGTTTACCAGTTCAACCCGTACCTACCAAAAGGGTTATAAAAGCCAGCCAGGTAACACCAACGGGCAACCTTCATATTTTAGACGGCAGGAATGACTTCTGTCAAGAAATCGCCACAGGGCAAAGATAACCGCCGGCAGGAGGAACTACCCGGCGCTGGATGCGTGCCCGGTCCTTCCCAGTATCTCACGGGCAGCCACCACTCCGGAAGCCGATGCCTGAACCAGTCCCCGGCTGATGCCGGCACCATCGCCAATGGCAAACAGGTTGCGCACCTCGGTTTCCAGAGCGCTATTGAGCTGGGGCCGACATGAGTAAAACTTTACCTCGATACCGTAGAGCAGCGTGTGGCGTGACGCAACCCCCGGAACCAGTTTGTCCATAGCTTGCAGCATCTCGATTAGACCGGTCATATGACGATAGGGAAGAACGAAGCTAAGGTCACCGGGGATGGCATTGGGCAAAGTGGGTTGCAGCAAGCCCCGCCTAATACGCTCCGGGGTAGACCGCCGCCCTTTGGTCAGGTCGCCAAAACGCTGCACCAGTACGCCGCCGCTAAGAATATTAGCCAGCCGGGCGATATACTTACCGTAGGCAATCGGTTCCCGGAACGGCTTGGTAAAGGTAGTGCTGACCAGCAAGGCGAAATTGGTGTACCCGGTCTTACTTTCAGCATAGCTGTGCCCGTTCACGGTGATTACCGGGTCGCTGCCGCCGGTTGTCTCCATTATGACCTCGCCGCCGGGACACATACAGAACGTCCGTACCCGGTCATTAAAGCTCCTGGAAAGGAATTCCAGCTTGACCTCATAGAGGGCACCGGTCAACTCATCCAGCACGGCGGAGGGCACCTCCACCCTGACCCCAACATCAACCGGGTTATTCTGCATGGTCAGCTTGAGGCGGTCAGCCTCGTGAGAAAACCAGTCGGCACCTTCCCTGCCGGGAGCCAGTACCAGGTAACGGCAGAGCAACCTTTCACCGGAACCCAGTTCAATACCCCTGACCTCACCATCCCCGGCAATGATTGTCCGGGCGGTTTCCTCAAGTCGAAACTCCACCCTTGAAGCCAGATAGCCCCGCATTTCCCTGAGCACTGAATAGCAATGCTCGGTGCCCAGATGACGGATGGATGCCGGTACCAGGCGCAGTTCAGCGAGAGCCGCCCGGCGACGAAACTCCTCAATCCGGTCACTAACCGTATAGAGCTGGCTGGAGGCACCAAAACTGAGGTAAACCTCATCCACGTATGTTATCAGGGACCCGGTAGCATCCTCCCCCACATAGTCCCCCAGTATACCTCCTACCTGCGGCGTTAGCACCAGTTTCCCATCGCTGAAGGCGCCGGCACCACCCAGTCCGCACACCAGATTACAGGGCGAACAGGACACACAGGGGCTACCGGTATCCCGGGCCGGGCACTGACGACGGTCAATATCCTTGCCTTTTTCCACCAGCAGGATGCTCAAGCCAGATGCCTGAGCGAGCTCCAGGGCGGCAAAGATACCGGCTGGCCCGCCACCCACAATAATAATGTCATACTTCCTGGTCATTTCGCTCACCGGTGCCCGGTAAATAAAGAGAGAGAACCCGCGGGCTGGTCCATGCACTACTGCCCAAAACTGTCACTATACATTCTGACATGCCAACCGCCATACAATTGTATAGTGAGAACCGCTCACCGTCAAGGAATCACGGTACCTTCATGATTACCGGGAAAATGCCGTTACCGGCCCGTCCAAGCGAAATGGCGTAATGAGCGTAACCAACACCCTGGCGCAGACGAATAAATACCAATATGGACAAATTGGCATAGAAGAAACATTCAAAGTCTTGACATTTGACATTTGGCGAATTATGATAGAGGCATGGAAGCCAATACGCACAATTTGGGGAGGATACTCAAACAGCAGCGGATAACGATACCGCTGACGCTTCAGGAACTTGCCAGTACATCGGGGGTTTCATCATCTCACCTGGGACGAATTGAAAGGGGTGAGCGCTTCCCGTCAGCCCGTATTTTGCGTAAAATTGCCAAGCCACTGGGTTTTGATGAGGATGAGTTATTTACCCTGGCCGGTTTCCTGTCTCCCCAGACGCAGAGCATGACCGAAGAGAGAAGAGGCAGCTACCAGGGCAGGCAGCTGGACCCGTATGTAGCCCGGATACTGTCTGAGGAACCGGTAGAGATACAGCGCGCCGTTATGGGCATTCTCAATACGCTAAAGCTGGTAGCCAAAGGTATGAACAAAGGAAGTGACCGGGCAGCCTGAGCGTGTTATCGGTAGCAACCGGGTAGTTTGGGGATGGGTGCCACGACAGAGCCAACTAACAGTAAAGGAAATGTAATGGTATATGGAAAATCAAGATGAAGAGTGGCTGAGGTTTATTGATACGCTCAGGCACGAGATTAAAACCCCGCTAACCTCTATTATTGCTGCCGCCGGTCTGTTAGCGGAGGAGCTGGAGGAAGAGGCAGAGGAATCTTATCAGAAACTCACGCAAAACATCATGCATAACGCCAATATGCTGGAGATAAGGCTCGATGAGCTTCTGGAAGTAGTGAAGACGGGGAGGGGCAAACTCAAGATACAACTGGTACCGGTCGATGTAAAGTCGTTACTACAGGGAGTCGGCTTGCAAATCACCCCGCTGGTACAAAGCAAGGGGCAGAAACTGTCAATCAATTTACCGGATTCCCTGCCATTAATACAGGCGGATGGACAGAGGTTGGAACAGGTGGTGCTGAACCTGATGACCAATGCCACCAAGTTCACCCAGGAAGGCGGGAGCATCTTCCTGAGAGCCAGAGTACTCGATTCCGAACTGGTGGTCGAGGTTGAGGACAATGGCATGGGAATTTCCCGGGAGGCACAGGAAAAGTTATTCAAACCGTACAGTCGGCTTAATGCCGATATGAAAAGCCACCCCGGTCTCGGCCTGGGACTGGCCCTCGCCAAACAGGTCATTGAGCTTCATAGTGGTCGAATATGGGTAGAGAGCGAACCGGGCAAGGGAAGCACCTTTGCTTTCTCGCTACCAATGGAGTCCGGCTAACCAGCCGGAAGGCGCCGAGGAGAGTTAATGAAGGTCCTGGTTATTGAAGATGACCCCGGCATTATAGAGGTTGTATCGCTCTGTTTTCAGCTACGCTGGAGTGGCACCAGTCTCATTTCAGCAGCTAACGGAGCCAAGGGACTCGACCTGGTCGAAACCGAGAATCCCGATGTAGTCATCCTGGACATCGGTCTTCCCGATATGGACGGCTACCAGGTACTGCGCGAGATACGCCGCTTTTCCGATGTGCCGGTCATAATGCTCACGGTCAGGGGCGAGGATACCCAGGTCGCCAGGGGTCTGGAGATGGGTGCCGACGACTATATCATCAAGCCGTTCAGCCATATTGAGCTAATTGCCCGGGTACAAGCCGTACTGCGCCGCGCCCAGGGTATCCCCGTCAGTGAGAGCGAGCGCCCTTTCTCAGCCGGCAAGCTATCGGTTGACTTTGCCCGTAATGAAGTGCTGCTGAATGGGAGACCGGTAAAGCTCACCTCTACCGAAAGAAAGCTGCTTTACTACCTCATCCGGAATGAGGGACGGATACTCTCCCATGAGAGCCTTTTGTCCAAAGTCTGGGGAGAAAGCTATATTGATGCCCGGGACCTCCTCAGGGTACATATTCAGCACCTCCGCCAGAAGCTGGAGGATGATACCGAATCACCCAATATCATCGTTACCGAGCATGGTATGGGCTATAAATTTGTCCGGCCGATAAGCTCCTGATTAACAGCTCCACTGCGTTTTTTCAGCGCCTGTTTCACCGGATCCAAACCCATCCACATTCCTCCGGTCATTCTTTATGAAATTTTTACGAATACTTTACGGAATTCTTATGATTCCTTATACACACATTTATAACTCTATGCTACATTTTTTATAGGATATAACCCGGTACTTTGGTCATAGGAATAGTAGAATGAGAGCAGAAAAAATCAAGGTGCTCCTCTCTGACCCGCAGATCCTCTTTCGTGAAGGCATTCACTTCACCCTCTCCGGCGAGGAAGACTTTGAGGTTATTGGGGAAGTAACCAGCAACGAAGAGGTACTTGCCTTCATTGAAACAAATCCGCCGAACATAGCTGTCCTGAATATGCGCAACGGCAAGCTGGATGGCCCGTCGGCAACCCGCATCATCAAGAGAAATTATCTCTCGGTAGCAGTAATGCTGGTAAGCGAGGTTGATGATACCGAGTTGATTTTTTCGGCACTGAAGAGCGGGGCCAGTGCCTTCCTGACCAAGGATACTGACCCGGATTACCTGCTTGACCTCATCCGGGTGGTAGCCCAGGGCAGCCAGCCCATTATTGAATCCTTGCTGAGACCGGAGCTGGCTTCACGGGTCACACAGGAATTCGAAGCCATCGCCCCTCTGAGCGAGCAACTGAACAATATGCTGGCCCGGCTTTCACCACGGGAAGCCGAGGTCCTGGGCAGCATCGCCGCCGGTAAGGAAATTGAACAGATTGCCACCAGCCTGGGCATTAATGAAGAAACCGTCAGGCGTCAGCTCAGGATAGTGGTTAATAAACTGGTGGCGAATGACCAGTCACAGGCATTAATCGCGGCAGCACAGAGAAACTTACCCTCGTTCCCCCCGGGTATAGCCCCACTGGGGCAGCCCGCTACCGAATACGTTACCAAGGCGGAATTTAACGAATTTAAAGAACGTCTCATGCAACGCTTCAAATCTCT
>CAYXWH010000016.1:0-14223 GCA_964468755.1 uncultured Dehalococcoidaceae bacterium | reverse complement strand
CTGTTGGGAGCCATGCTACTGGCACTGGCTATCACCGGCAGTGTGTTTGCCTACGGCTGGATTAATGCCACCACCACGCTTACCGTAACCAATGCCACCTCTGACTTTGCCGCGGTCACCCCGGATAACACCAGCCCGGTGCCTGACTGGTCTCCCTACGGTTTCTTCAAGGGGTCAATCGGTAGCGGTACCCTGTTTAACGTGGATACCAGCGCTTCCACTTACACCGGTGACCTGGTAGCCACCGTATACCTCGCCAACGCCGATGAACTGGTGAAATGTTACCGCATTCTGGCGCTTAAGGTCATGGTGGAAACTTCGGGCGACGCCACCGTTGATATTAACGGTGACAATATCACCAACGATGATGATTATGCCCTGCTGACGATTGGTAATGGCGGGGTTGACCTGTTCATCAACCAGCAGGGTGGCTCAGATAACTACTGTATCAAGGTCGATAGCGGTTTCTACATCACTCACATCTATAAGGGAGCCAACTGGGGCAGCGATTACGAGGACCCGGTCCTGTTCTGTGAAGTTGCCCAGAGGTAATAGCGAAATAGTATTAACCATAGGGTGGCGGGGGATATGAACCCCTGCCACCCCACCAGATATAACAAATCACCAGCGGATAATAAGGGAAGCAATGAAACGGAAACTGGTACTACTAATTGGAGGCCTCTTTCTGGCACTGGCAGTCAGTGTCGGCACGTATGCCTACACCTTCAGCGTTGCCACGGCAACGCTCGAAGTCACGCCGTCCGGTGCGAATATCACCACCGTTACCGAGGCTCCGGAAATCAGCCAGCCTGACTGGGATTCCATCCTGCCACACCCGGGATACAACCTGGAAATCATTGTACCCGATGCCGCCGGTGATGAGACCAACATCCCGTTTCAATCCCCCGATGACGGAGAACACTGGGACAAGGTAGACGAGACTACCGCTGATGACTGGGACACATTTGTATATACCCGGAATACCCCTCACTACCAACGAGACCTCTATCAACTCACCGACCATATACAGGGCTCAGGTGATATCGCCATGGTTGCCGTTTACTTCCGCTTTGCCGGCTTTAACGACGGCCAAGACCGGCGAGCCTATGCCCGGGCGGTCATCAAAATCAACGGTACCGTCTATGAAAGCCCGGTCGAAACAACCGAAGGCAGCACCTTCGTTACCAGCTCTTTCCAGTGGACGGTTAATCCCAGCACCGGCACTGCCTGGACATGGGAAGAGATCGATGCCCTCCAGGCAGGGGTCAGCCTCGTAGGGCAAAGCCCGACCCGCCCGGCTTATTGCACCCAGGTCTACGTAGCTGTCGGCTACGAGACGCCACCGATAATCGACGGAGCCGTGCCCAAGGGTGACCTGTTTACGGTAACCCCGCACCCGGCATATACCGGCGACCTGATGTTCAATATCTACCTGACCAATACCGGTAACCTGAACCTGGCCTACCGGCACCTCAATATGAAGATATACGTGGCAGACTCCATCGAAGCCGGCGAGACGCCTCATTACCAGGTACTCAGCCTGGAAAACGGGGTGGCTATCTTTAACATAGAAGGTAGTGCCGCCGAAAGCTATACCGTGAAAGTCATCGGCGGCGGCTATAACCTGACCTCCGGTGACCCGAATGAATGGGGGGATGACTGGAGCATCACCCCCGAGTTCTACTGCGAGGTCAACCAGCGATAAGGAGAGACAGTCCATATAATCCGGGTGAATCCATAAAGGGCAAATCATGAAGCGAGCCATTACACTGACAATCATAATAGTAGCCTGTATCGTCGGGTTCCTCTCCGTCAGAGGGACCATGCCCTTTATGCCCATTTTTGGCTCCAGCATGGAACCCACGCTGAAGTCCGGCAATCTACTGGTGATTGAGCCGACGGACCCCAATAACGTGGAAGTGGGTGATATCATTGTCTATAACGTCCCCAAGTTGATACGTGACTACTATAGCTATCCGCCGGTAATCGCCCACCGGGTGATTAAAATAAATACTACGCCACGGTTGACTTACCGCACCGCCGGAGACAATACCGGCGAAGACCCGTTTACGATAATGCCCGGAGACCTGAGAGGTACGGTCGGCGACCAGATACCTTTCCTTGGCTTCCCCCTCCTTTTCCTGCAAAGCAGTCAGGGCCTCATCTTCACCGCTATTGCCCTCGCCCTTTTTGCTTTCTTCCTCTACAGCGGAGAGGTGACCCAGACGGGCAGATGGCTGCAACGGGGCATTTTCGCCCCGGCAATCCAGGAGAGCCACCGCACCAACCTGGTACTGACCCGAAAAATAGAGCACACGGAACAAAAGATGGAATCAACGGAACAGGCGCTGGAAAAGTTCGCGGCGGCTATCGCCGAATATGCCCAGCACCTTGCCAGCCACACCAGCGCTATCCAGGGTCTCGCCGAGGCATCCCATGAGTTAAAGAATAGCTCCGCGGAACAGAACCGGGTGCTGATGAAGATGATGGAAAGAATGGAGCAACTCGAAGCGACCGAGCCTCAGCCAAAAGCCACCGCCATGGAAAAGGAACCGGGAACACATCAGGAGAAGGACTCCTTCCCGCCGGGTTGCGTCCGCAATCACCAGCGCCCCGGCAAGAAGGATACTTTCCGTAACGCTCACCCGAAGAAGCGTCAGGTATAGACCGCCACCACCACCGCTTCCCTGGGGTTATGCTCATCAAAGAAGACCACAGCCACTTTTCGACCGGTAATCATTTCCGAAGCAGACATATTCCTGGCTACGGCGACCTCCTCCAGATAAACCTTGTAGCTCCCGGCAAGCTGGATGGTAGCCGTGTAGTTACCCGAATTAAAGTTTCTCAGCACCCCTTTTTTCAGTCTCATTGCTCCCCCCTCCTGAATGGCAACCATACCTATACTGCCCCCAGCGATAACCGCTGATAATAGTCACCCCGGTAGGGATGATACACCAGCACCCAGCCAAGTACCCGCCTTTTGGCGGCGCTCAGTCCGGCCCGGCTATCGGTTATATCAATCACGTCATACAACTGCTGCCCGCAATTGACCGGCACCTGGATATTCCCACTGACCGATTCTATCCCGGCTTCTCTCAGCCAGGCATCTCCCCGCTCACCGGCGACCGCGGCGGTGCCTATATTCCGGTCCTGAAGCTGCTGTAACCGGTCGTAAAGCCGGTCAATTTCATCCCACTGGAAGCTCTCAACGATAATCACGTCTTCGCTACCGGTATCATAGCCCTCCACCTGCACCCGGTTGATTCCCCAGGCTCCTGTCCGGTAGCTCCCGTCAAATATCCGGTGTCCGTTACCGTAGCTGTAGACCGAGCTGTCCGCCGGTAGTGGATTAACGAGACAAGCCCGGCAGCCCTCGATAAAGATGACATCGGGAACAAACGAGAGCAGCCGGGTAATAACCTCCCGGCCACCGGTACCCGGGCTGATGGTGAAGTCCGGATAGAAGCCGGTAACAACCGACGACTGCGATATCACTTCAAGTTTCAAGCCAGCCCTGGCCAGCACCAAAGCCAGTATATCTTTGACGTTCATGTTGTCAGCGCTCTTGTTCCAGCGGAACTGGTGCCGGGCTCGCCACTGAGACAGGGCTTTCCAGCCATCCCCGGCATGGAGAACCAGGCTGGCTTTCCCGCCGGAACTGGTATGCTCATAGCTATCGATGGAGAAGGTCTGCCCGGAGCTTACTTCGCTGCCGCCGGTAGTTACATAGCCCGGACTGAAGTCCAGCTGAGCGCCGATGTCAAGAACCGCCAGGCTCCCCTGCCCCGGTGAAGCATACTGCCCGCAGTCATTCCGCAGCTCAATGGCTATCCTGCCCTCGCCTGCCCCCACCTCCTGTCGCACCCCGATAACATCCGCCGACAGATCAAGGCTCGCCGGTGCCAGTGCAGCCCTCCAGACACCGGCGGGAACGGACAGCCAGCAGTACTCGCCATGATGGGCTATAGCCAGACCATATTCCAACGACAGATTGAACGGCACCGGCTCCCGCCAGAGGCTATCGATAAAACCGGTGTCCAGGACGGAATGGGTCCAGAAGGGGCGGTTATACGACTGATTGCCGGTGAACTTCTCCACATAGAAACAGCGGTAAACATCCGGGCTGTCCATAAACGGCTGCCGGTATTCAAAGTCGCCTCCGGAAGGTGCTGAGGCAAGCTCTTTGAGTTCCGACCAGCTCCCGGCAGCAACATCGCCACCATCACCGTAAATCAGGCTCCACAGTTTATAGTTATCTGTTGAATCCTGCCCGGTCACCAGCAGGTTCCAGTCGCCATCATAGACAACGGCAACACCGGACAAGTCACTGGCGGTCTCATCCCAGGCTACCCGGTTCTGCCACTGACCGGAAACACACTTCTGGGCATAGAGGGTTGCCTGGTCAGCGTAGAAGAGAGCCAGGTCGCCGCCGGGCTTATAAGCCGCCGCCAGTCCATTGATGGCGGTGGTCGGAGTATAGTCAACAAGCTCGGAACTGCCCCAGTTAGCCCCGTAGTCGGTGCTCTTGATACGGCGGATTTCCCGGTTTGTCTTTATCCAGACTATGGAGACCTCACTCCCCAGCGAAGCCGCGGCCACTACCACGGCATTATACTCATTGATATACGTCCACTGGCTGAAATCGCTGTCCGGTGCCGGGTCAGCCACCCGCTGACGGTAGAGTTTACGGGAATCAGCCGGCAGGGTTACCCTGGCTCTGACGAGGGAGCCATCGCCGGGTATGGTGAGGGCATGATAATAGTCATCCTCAGACCCCGTGTAGAGTCGTGACCAGCCATACCTGACGACACCGGCAATCTTGTTATTCACTTCAACCTTAACATAGGGGATAGTCGCCGACTGCTGTTGAGCGGTTAATAATGTTTCCGTAAGACTTCTCATTGACCGGCTCCATCTTCGTTGTGTTTTGGGCCCTTTTGACCGGGGATGTACCTGGTGCCCCAGAAGAGGTGCCCGGCAATATAACCCAGGGCAAAGACCAGCAGCAACCAGAAAATCAGCTCCCACAGCCAGTGTCCCAGCAGCGCACCCGCCGCCACCAGACCGATAATCCACAGCCCCTCAAACCTGTGCCAGGTATCGCGCAGGATATACGTCCAGGGGCGCCCGCCGATTCTCATCCATAGTAACCGATACACCTTCTCCAGCATCATTATCTCTCCCGGGGACCATAATCGGTCGATTGGGAGACCGCGGGGTAGTACGGCGTATAAAGCGAACCGATTCTCACCCGGTTTCTCCGCCCCAGTCTCTTCAACTCATTGCGAAAATGCCGCAGTTTCTGATTCCCCCAGGTGAGAAATTCCCCGGGGGTCACCGTGCCGCCAACATTGACCCGATTGGTGGCATAGACCGCCCATTCCATCGCCGCAAAGCCGCCGGCGCCGACGGCGATCAGGTCTTCATACTGATCGGGAACGGTCGAACTGCCGGTCTCCAGAGTGTGCAGCTTGCCGTAATAAAGGTAGGCATCGGAGCCATCGGGAACCTCGTCACCAAGCACGGTAAGGGTATCTCCCCACAGGGAAAAAGGCTGGTACCGCCGGGGAAAGTTATCCACCGGATACTCCACCGCCGCCACCATAATCCGGTCGGTTACACCGGAAATGTCCATTTCCCGGGAACCGGCGGTGGTGGACAGGGTTACCCGCCGCTCATACGGAATGTACCCGGAAAATTCCCTTACGGCACGGGTTATATGACGGTCAAGCTCATCATCGGTCCAGCGATAGCTGTCGTCGTCCTCGTCATGAAGGTCACGCCGGACCAAGGCTCTCATCTCGGTTAGGTTCATGGTTGCACCCCCGGTGTTCTAATTTCAAGCCTCTCCAGCCGGGTGCAGGGCATATTCTCATCATGCCGGCAGATTTCCAGGTCACAGAAGGAAATCTCCTCGTGTGCCTGCCCCTCATTGATGCTGACCGCTTTATTACTTATTTGCCTGGCACAAGCCATCAACGCCCCGGCATCAGCTTCACTATCAAAGCTCAGATCTACTCTCACCCGATATTTCATAGAGAACCCCCCTTCTGCGGATTAGCGATATCTCCACCCGGTCATTTGATAAATACGCTGGATTTCAAGCGGAGTTAACGCTCTCCCGAATATCAGAATTTCCCCGATAACGCCCTTAAAGTAAACAAGTTCTGTTGTTCCGGAATCCCGATTACCCACCATCAACTTACTGGCGGATGGGTCCGCGATGGTCCGGCTGGCATTGCCGGCAGATTCCGCATTGCGGTAAAAATTAATCTGCCCCCCCTTGGCGATAACGGCGGCGTGAACCCAGGTTTCGTCATCAACGAATACTGCATCGCTGTTGGCACTATCGCCATTTGTCCCAATGACCTGTATCTGGTCGGTGCTGCCGCTTAAATACAGAGAATAGCCACTGCTCTTATTGCCATTGCACTTGCTCACTATATAACCGTGTTCATCCATACCGGACGGTCTAAACCATGCGGCTATCGTCAGGCCGTCGGTGATGTTTAACACGGACGGGTTGCCGAAATCAATGTCATCGTCAATTCCGTCAAAATACCGCCCCTCTTTCTGCCACGTTGCCCCGGCTACTATTCCCACATGTCCGTACGCATCCCGGGACATAAAAGTACCACCATCCAGCTGCCACAGGGGCAGGCCAAGCACCAGACCGGGATCAAATATGGAATCCATGATTTTCACCTCACGATGCCGCATAAACTACCCTGACGTAGCTTGAATTCTTCACCCTGGCGCGGCCTTCATTAGCCTCGTCGCACTGGATTACCAGTCTCACTTCAAAAGGCAGTGAATAAAAATCACCCGTCAGGGCACAACGGCCACTCCGGGTCTCTTCAATATAAGTGGTACCAATATCGGCCTTGGTAACCGCACTGTGGAGGTCCACCCAGGTACCGCCTTTATTCCTCGCCTGCCATTTATAGGTAAGATCGGCAGTGGCGGACGACACCGCCCGGAAGGCTGCGGTCAGGCCGAACTCAACCTCAATCAGCTCCCCCAGTGCCGGCGGCTTGATGGTCACGCACTCCACTTCAACATCGCTACCGGCGGTAGTGGTAGTCACTTCACCCGACCACTGGACACCATCCGCGGTCAGGCCTCCCTTACCGAAGGGATACTCAGTATGCTCGACAACAGCTAAACTCATTATTCACCTCCTGCGGGGGGAAGGATATCCCTCCCCCCACCTATTTCTTCTTATGCGACCGTTGAATCAGCTCTTGAACCTGGCTCAAGGGCAGCCACGGTATCTGATACCATATAGCCGATGATAGTATCACAATCATCGGAAGTGCTTGGCTTGTTCTGGGTAATCCGGCCGTAGTCCGCACCGGCGGCGACATACACCGGACTTCCGGCGGTGCCGCCGGAATAGCCCCCGACCACCGCCCGTCGGTAGGCGGTAATCTCCTCACCGCTGGCACCATCTCCGCCAGCGACCAGCCTGCCCTGGATGGCAGTACCTACAGTTGCCAGTGCTCGCTTCCAGCCGGAGCTGTAGCCGAGAATATCCCCGGCTTTGCCGGCTTCAGCCAGAGTTACTTTTACCAGACCTTCGCCCTGCTGGATAACTCTTCCCGTTCCCGGGTCGGAAAACGCCATAGTAACCTCCTTATGTAAAGTTTAGTCCTTGACGCCGATTAGCGCCGCCGCCTTCACCGCGCTGAACAGTGCCAGGGAGACATACCACTTGACTCTGGTTCTCGAAGCATCCTTGCTTTCCAGCGACCCTACCGGCTCCGCCTGGATAAATCCGGGACTGGTCAAGCCGCAGAGCGCTCCCTCACCGAACTGGACGGCGTAGATTGTGGAGCAGGCGCCCCCGGTAGTTGCTGTCTCCAATCCGCCGGAGACAACATGGGCATCCAGTATCCAGTCGTTGACACCGATGGGCACCCCGTCCCAGAACTGGATGAAGTTACCCCACTTATCGCGGTCAGCCTCCATCATGCCACCGCCCGCTCGCACCAGGCTATTTATCTTGCGCCGGGAACGACGGCTCATCAGCAGCATATCCGGCTTGCCTCCCTTGACAGCGTCAATCAGCTCGTCAAGCTTGGGCAGTGTCAATGTGGCGCCCGCCGATGCCATGGCGATTACCTGTTCGCTGGCGGTGGTGGTATCAATAAGCTGCCGGAGACCATTAAACTGCTTGGGATCAGTAGCCGAATCTCCGTAAATAAAGACTTCCTCGAACTTGTCCTGCAGCGCCTTGGCCTTCAGTTCAATAACCGCCGTCTCCAGGTCCTGCACATTGCTCCGCGTCGACTTGAGAAAGTTATCAACATCGGCGTCACCACCCATAATCTTCAGATTGGCGGTTACCTGCGTGAAGGTCGGCGTGGACTCAACCCAGGTATCACCGACATCATAGAAGTCAATACTGGGCAGGGTATTTTCCTGGTTGTAGGTCAGCCCGTTACCAACAATCTCGACGAAAGGGAGCCGCTGCAGAACGGGTGATTCCTTCACAATGGTCTCTATCACTCCCTGAAGGAGCATATCATTCGATAGCTTGCTTGCCTCGGCTAACGTTAAAGCCATTTATTACCTCCTCCTTAAGAACTTAATTCGCACTTGCTTTTGGTTTTCACCCTGTTTCATGATGAAACCCCCCGATTGCATGCTGAATTTTCTCCCGGGGAGACAGCGATGACAGGTCAGCAGGTGCCCGCTGGGGAGCCCCGGTGGGCACCCTGGTCCTGGAGACTTCAGCTTCCATTTCCTGCCGCACCCTTGCCATAAGTGACCGGGCATGCTCCACAGACTCATTGACCTCTTCGATAGTATTACCGGTGACCATTTCTGCCAGCATGGCCGGGTTCTGTTCAATCACCCTTTCCTTATAGCTGGATACCGCCACTGTCAGAGCGTCATTCAGTTCAGCTCTTCTCCGGTCCGATTCATCCAGGGCCTGTTTCAGGCTGGTTAGCTCACTGTCTCTACCCGCTAGGGTCTGTCCCAGTCGGCGGATTTCCGTCTCCCTGGCCTCAAGCTCACTGACCAGGGACTCCTTCTCCTGCCTCAGCCCCTCCATCTCATCTTCCCCGGAGTCAGCTACGTCCCGGGGGGCTTCGTTATCTGTAGCCATAATCCCTCCTTGTCACTATTCCTCAACACCATCCGCTGTTGGCAGTGTCACCCGCTCTCTCACACCGCTCCTGGCGGACCTGGCGTTAAGCTCCTGGTTCATCCTGAGAATGGCTTCCCGCTCTTCAAGCCACCTCCTGAACTCATATTCGGTATCCCTCACCCCGATTTCATCCATGGCAGTCCGTCGAGAGTGAATGCCGTTCTGAACCAGTATCTGCTCGCTGTTTACCTTTCGCGCTATGTCCTGAGGCAGCACCGGTCCCCATACCACCCGCAGCCGGTTATCCCCGAAGTCCTCTCCCTGATATTTTTCCAGAAGCCTGAGAATCAACTGGTTCCGCCGGGTATAGGCTATGGTCCTGATGGTTCTCTTTCTCCTCACCTTCTGCAGTAACGGGTTAAGCTCCAGCTCAAGGGCAACTCCGGACAAATCCTGCTCCACCCCACCGAAGGCAGACCGTGGAGATTCAGAAAGGTCATGCATCGCCCGATAAATAAGGTCAATATAGTTGATGTGGAGATTAACGCCGCCCCCGTGCAGCAGGTCGAGGAGATAAGCCTTGGCATCTTCGGGTATATTCCATACCGCGCCCGGTCTTATGGCGATGTCCTCCGATTGTTCCACATTCTCCAGTACGGCGATGGGATTCCCGGACAGCTCCAGTATGTGAGATAGCTGGCTCATCGCCCGGTTCAACTCCTGCTGCGTTTCCATAATCTGGACCAGGTCAGAGACACCCCAGAACTTCTTGGGCTCGCGGAGGTTGGGATAGATGACAAACGGAATGAATCCGTAAGGGTTGGGTTTCTGCTCCAGCAAGATATCATCCAGATAAAGCTCAAAGTCCCGCTCTGTCCACAGCTCAACCACGGTCGCCGCCTTGCCTTTGGGCCTGGTATTATAGAGGAATTCAGCCTCCTCGATAGACAGCCGGTAGCGGGAAGCCACTCTCCACAACCGCGAGGTATCATCTCCCGACCACCAGGCATAGATTCCCTGAACATCCGGGGCAGTCACTCTCACCCTTTTCTCCCGGGCATCCCAGATAACCTTGTAGCAGGCATCACCCAGTATGGCGCAGTCAATTTCCGTTTCCAGGTCGAGCTGCTCCAGATCATTGTCCGCATACACCCGGTACAGGTCTGCCTCCGCCCGTTGTGCCTTGTCTATCGCCTCATCGGTGTCATGCTCCGGTTCAACGGCAAAATTGATCCCCGCCATAAGATAGGAGGTAACCTTGTCAATCATAACCCGGGCATAGTTAAAGGTCAGACGGCGCTCTCTTCGCCTTTCCCGACCCTGCCACTGCTGACCTCGATAAAAATCAAGCAACTCACCATACCGCTTCATCCTGTCCGTATCCCGTCGGTTTAACTGTGCCGGAATCGACTCATTTATCACCGGTCCTGTCTCCTTTACTCTATATTCCCACGCTGATATCGCTTTTCTACTTCTCCATTGACAGAGCTGTCCAAACTACCTTTCAAGGCTCTCTGAATGGTCCGCTGACTGGTACCGAAGGTTAATGCCAGTTCCCTGACCCCCTTCCCTTCGTCGATGAATAGCCTGGTTATTTCCCGGTCTCGTAACGTCTTTAACCATCGCTGTTTGCCTCGAGGCCGGTCATAGACGCACTGAGGAAGCGGACAGTTCAGACAGGAGGGAAATAGATCACAGCCTTCATCTTTATAGTGGCAGTACTCAGGGAGTAAGTCTGGCTCAGTCTCTGATTGTTCTTTCTCCGGTACTTCTGGCTTCAAATCGCCCCATACACTCATGTCAAAACTCATAGCTAAGAACTACAGGCCTATGCACCGCATAAATTAGCACATTTGTTCTAATATGTCAACTGACTTTTGTCGCTTTTTGCGTCAAAGAAAAGAAATGCTTGACAAACTGAAAAAACGGTTATATAATTGCTTTGACAAAGCAATATATCGATAGTATTAGCTATGGTACCGCTGGAAAGTTATCTTAATGTAATCGAAGCCGGCCGCCGTCTCAAGGTACACCCGGAGACGGTAAAGCGGCTCTGTCGCCAGGGAGACCTCCCGGCGATTAAGATTCATAATACCTGGCTTATCGACCGGGATATTCTTGACAATTTCGCCGGTACCTATAATCCCCATCGCGGCGCCCGGAAAAAGCTACTCAAATAACCAAAAAGGAGCGATGCCGAAAAGAGACTGCAATGCGTTACAGTGGACCCTGCTTCCTTCCCTGAGGAGGTAACCATGCAAAGGACAGTTTTTCCGATAAGAAAAACGCTCTTGGCTCTGTCAGTAATCTTACTGGTACCAACCATGCTAGCAACGAGCACACCAGTTTTGGCTGCACCGTTAATTAGCCTCACTCCGGCTTCCGGCGCCATAGGCACCGAGGTGACCATGACCGGTACCAACTTCCAGTCTTTCAGCGGGGATGAAATCTCCATCTTCTTCGACGATGTAAAGCTGGACAATAGCCCGTTTATTGTCCCGGAATCAGGTGATTTCACCTTCGATTTTCTGGTCCCGGATTCTGTTGAACCCGGCAGACACGAGATTGTTGTGAGCAGCATCCTTGTCCCCAAACTGGTCAGTCACCTGTTCATTGTACCGGAGCCTGAAATCACGCTCGATATCTCGGCAGGAAACATCGGGACCGCGGTGAATATTGCCGGGGCTGGTTTCTACTCCGAGCGGCTGGTCACTATTCACTACCACAATCGAATTGTGGAGCAGGTGGGTACCGAGATGACCAGCCCTATCGGTGAGTTCAGCTACCGCTTCATTATCCCTACCAGCCCAGCGGGTAAGCACATGATTACTGCTGAGAATGTCGAAGGTAATTCCGCCTCAGCCGAGTTCGAGGTAGTCCCCTCGACAACCCTCAGTCAAGCCTCCGGAGCCGTAGGCGCACTGTTAACCGTTCGCGGCACTGGATTTGAATATAACAGCATGGTGAGTATCCAGTTGGGCAACCGGGAAGTAGCCAGTCCCAAGACAGACCAGTATGGCAGTTTCGAAGTCACCTTCAATATACCTAACCTGAAACCTGACACCTATAACATTAAGGCAATCGATGAAGTGAACAATATACATAGAATAGACTTCACCATTACTGCCGGCGCCAGCCTTGACCAGAACACCGGCGCAGTTGGTGCCCTGCTTACCGTAAGTGGAAACGGCTTCAAACCAAACGAAACGGTCAACATTAGCTATGACAACAGCCCGATAGCCACCGCGCCCACCGACAATGACGGTGCCTTCGAAAGTGCCTTCAGGGTTCCCCAAAGCTCCGGCGGCAGTCACCTCATTACCACCACCGACGGGTCGATTACCCGGCAACTCACCTTCACCGTAGAGTCGGATGCTCCTCCGGAGCCGATGCCGGCATTACCGGTCAATATGAGCACCACCAAATCCCAGGTGTATCTCGACTGGGAAGAGGTGGTTGACCCCAGCCAGCCGGTAACCTACTGCCTGCAGATAGCCTCCGACCAGAACTTCGCCGATATTGTGGTGGAGAAAACCGGACTGACCAGATCGGAATACACCCTCTCCGAAGAGGAAAGGCTCTCCACCAAAGAAGAATATAGCCACTACTTCTGGCGGTTGAAAGCCGTTGACAGCGCCATCAACCAGAGCGAATGGTCAACACCATGGTCGTTCTCAATTCCCGCCCCGATGACGCCTGCGCCACTATTACCGGAAACGGACACCAGACCGGAGACAAAACAAATTCGATTCGACTGGCATGATGTGACCGGCCTGAACCAACCCGTAACCTACAACCTCCAGGTTGCCGACGACGAGAGTTTTACCACGGTTATCCTGGATAAAACGGGACTAACCCAGTCGGAATACACGCTGACCGAGGAGGAAGAGTTGAAGGCGGTGAAGCAGGAGGCGCCATACTACTGGCGGGTGAAAGCAATTGATGGTGCGGAGAATGAAAGCAGATGGTCAGTGCCAAGGCCATTTTACGTCGGCTTTTCCTTTGCACCGCCAGGCTGGTTGCTATATACTTTAATTGTACTCGGTGTGATTTTACTGGCTATCCTCGCCTTCTGGCTGGGGAGAAGAACCGCATACTACCATAATGAATGATGATTTTTCCCATGGATGAGGAGGACGTATGATGAAAGGTATCAAAATATTCCGCGCTCTCTGCATTGCCACCCTGCTGGCGGTTTTGTTGATAGTTGCTATACCCGTTGCCCCGGCACAGGCGGCAACGATGAGCTTATCGACCACGGGCGGCAGCATCGGAGACCTGATTACCGTGACCGGTACCGGGTTCGGCGCCACGGTAGACCCCAACAACCCCCAGACGGTCATCGTCTACTTTTCCCAGCAATCAGCCACAATAGGGCAAACTATTGGTACCAACGTGACCATTTATAAAACCATATTGATACAGAATACGAATTCATCGGGCGTCTTTACCGGCTCGTTTACAGTGCCGGATAAAATCACGGTAACCCAGAGTGTCACCGCCGGCACCTATTACCTTTACGCCTGCCAGCTTACCGGCGCCAATCCCGACCTTATCCTGGTTGCCTCGACGTTCACTGTAGCGGGCACGGGTGCCGTCAGTATCAACCCCAGCAGCGGACCGGTGGATACCGAGATTCAAATTACCGGCTCTGAATTCGCTTCCAGTTCGTCTATTGCCATTGATTTTGGCGGCGTCAGTATGCCCATAGAACGGGGTGACACCATTACCAACACCAGTGGTGCCTTTACCTCATATATACTGGTGCCCGAAAGCACCGCCGGCACCCAGACAGTACGAGCTACCGTAGCCGGCACTTCCGTCTCGGCGCAATTTACCATCACTCCGGAAATCTTTCCCGGCAAGACATCAGCTGAAGCCGGCACCCAGGTATCCATTGAAGGCACCGGGTTCGCCAGAAGAGAAAATGTGACCATCTGGTTCAACAATGCCGGTATAGCCACCGCCTTATCGGACAGGGACGGCAGTTTTGATGTTACCTTCAACGTACCTGATCTGGCTGCCGGCATCTATGACGTGGAAGCGGAGGATGATGACGGTAACCTGGACTCAGTCAAATTTACCATTTTTCAACCGGCACCCACGCCGGAACCAACGCCGGAGCC
>CAYXWH010000015.1:0-29031 GCA_964468755.1 uncultured Dehalococcoidaceae bacterium | reverse complement strand
TTTTATATTGATAAAGCAAACTTGGCGGAAAAAGTTCTACCTGTTGATATCCCAGCTCCACCATCTCTTTAAGTGAACTTTCGTGTTCTGCAGTTGCTGAAAAGTGTTCAGGAAGGTGTTAATTTGATACTGAAAGTGCCACTACTTATCTCACAATCTAAAACAGCAAATACTCATTTCTTGACGTCTATTCCAAAGGTGAAGGTCAAATCTTGTCACAGATAAGTCCATGGTGATATTCGAAAATTATAAAGAGACAACACTTAACTATGCTCAGTATCTCAAGCTTGCTAAAAATCTAAATTCTCTTTGTGAATCAGTTTCAGCCTTTTCTTTGAAAGGAAAGGTAGCGTCATATTTCGCAAAATCGTTCTCATCAAACTCGAAAGCAGCACTCTCAATAAATCTTCCCGGCTTATTATTCAGCACCCCTTGCTGAAGCTCCAACACCTGCAGGGCAACCGCGAATTTACCATCAACGGTCTTGATTTCGTATTTTTCAGCACATCTGAAACCGAAACGACTATAGTATCTTGGGTCTCCGTAGATACAAATGGCAAGAAATCCCGTTTCCCGGGCAAGATTAATAGTATGAGTAATCAGGGCAGCGCCTATACCCTGTTTTTGAAACACCGGTAGCACGCTTACGGGTCCAAAGCTAATAACTCCTTTTTCCGCACCCTGCAGGTATTTTATAATTCCGCGGCTGTAAACAATCTGTCCCACAATGTGACCTTCTTTTTCGGCAACAAAGTCAAGTTCCGGAATAAAATCACTACTGTTTCTTAGGTTATGTAAAACAAAATGTTCGCTGCATCCCGGAACATAAAGATTCCAAAACGCTTCGCGTACCATTTCCTCAACGGTTCTGTAATCGTTTACCTTTTCGTTTCTGATGATCAGATTGATATTGGACATTACAAACAGTATATATCCTTCATCAGATTCCAGTCCAGAAAAACCGCTACACCGGTTTGACAGAGCAATTGTATCAGTGCTAATATACCAGCGTAAGATATATAAGCTCCGAGCTGGAATACCTAAACCTGCGGGCATGGTGTACAGCCGGTGGGCGTAAGCCCCGAGGGTACCACTGAAAACGGTGGCGCCTCCCGTGTTTGGGAAGGAGGGATTATGAGGTCTTTCATTGAGAAGCGCTTTCTATTTTTGAAGCGCTTATTCTTTTTGTTTCCCCAATCCTAACGCTATCGGTTGTTTCGCGTTTCAACTGTCTTACTGCAAATGCTCTGCTCTTTTCTAGGAGAATACTATTCGTATGTTTATGCACATGGAGGAAATGTATGAAGAAGACCGTGCTCTCGATCAGCACCATAATAATATCTCTATTACTTATCACAATAAGCGTTCTGGGTTGTACGTCTAAACCCCAGGAAGCAGAATCGATAATGGTCTACAGCGGTGCGGGGATGAGGAAACCCATGGACGAAATCGGCTTGGCTTTTCAAGAAAAGTATGGGGCTGAAGTCAAGTACAACTATGCCGGCTCTAATGCCCTGCTCAGCCAGATGGAGCTCACCAGAGAGGGCGATGCTTATATGCCCGGCGCCACCATGTACATTGAGATTGCCACAGAGAAAGGCTTCGTAGATTACCAGAAGCTAATCTCCTACCACATACCTGTAATCACGGTTCCAAAAGGTAACCCGGGAAATATCACCTGTCTCGAGGACCTGGCCAGACCCGGGGTGAAACTGGTGTGGGGAGACCCCGAGGTGGCTGCTATAGGCAAGGCCGGTAAGAAGATACTTGAGAAAAATGGCATCTACGACGCAGTCTGGGCAAATGTTATTGCCACGCTGCCAACGATGAACGAGGTCATGATGCAGATAGCTATGGGCCAGGCTGATGCATCAGTAAACTGGTGGGACACGGTTAAATCCGTTGAAGACATCGACATTATAGAGATAGCTAAAGAGCAGAATGCTATCAAGGTAATACCGATAGGTGTTACCACCTTCTCCAAGAACCCGGAGACTGCCAGGAAATTTGTGGATTTCTGTGCTTCCGACGATGGTAAGACTATCTTCGAGAAACACGGCTTTGTAACTTACCCCAACCCTGAATACGAGAGCCAGTAATCACAGTGCCCGGTCACTGACCAGTAAAAAATGATTTACCGGAGGTGAGATTAGCCAGTGATGCAACCAATAACATATGATCCTATCGGAGTAATACACACACCGTTTAAAGAACAGGCAAGTACCCCCATTCAGGGCGTTTTCTCCCCTGAGAGCAAAGGGGAGGTTGAAGTCTTTCCCCGATACGTTGATGGACTGAAGAACGTTACCGGTTTTTCTCACCTCATTCTTATCTACCATTTTCATCTGGCTCAGGGCTATTCGCTGCTCACCAAACCCTTTCTGGATAATGAAAGCAAAGGTATATTCTCGATACGGCATTTCAAGCGACCAAACCATATAGGTCTTTCTGTTGTCCGATTGTATGAGATTAAGGAAAACATACTGGATATTGGCGAGGTTGATATTGTTGATGGAACACCATTACTGGATATCAAGCCCTATGTACCTGAGTTCGATAACAGGCTTAACATGAGAAACGGATGGTATAAACACGCCAGCAACAAAAGCGAATACGAGCAAAATAAAGGGCTACCACAACGCCATGAAGATTTTAAGTAGACTTCGGGAATCAAATTTTAAGATCATAACTTTACTATTCGGGCTGGTCCTCGCCGTTTTCATTGTGGCTCTACTCATAAGTGTGGTCACTCACACTACACCCCAGGCTTTGATAACCAGCTTTGTCTCCGGCGAGATACAGTTTGCTATCAGGCTAAGCCTCATAACGTCGGTCATATCTACTCTCATTTGCATTATCGTATCAGTCCCGGCGGCATACGCTCTGGCCAGATACAATTTTCGTGGCAAGAATTTACTCAACACGATACTGGATGCGCCCCTGGCATTACCACCGCTGGTTGCCGGGGTTGGTCTATTGATACTGTTTGGCACGACATCATTTGGGAAAGGCCTCGCCGAAGCCGGAATTAAATTCGTCTTCACACCGCAGGGTATAATCCTTGCCCAGTTCTTTGTTAATATGCCCTTCATGTTTCGTGTGCTGAGGTCAACATTCCAGGGTATTAATCCAAGATATGAATATGTAGCCCAAACCCTTGGTTCCACCGAGGCGGGGGCATTCTGGAGAGTAACGTTACCCATGTCAAAGAACGGCTTGATGGCTGGTTCGATAATAACCTGGTGCCGGGGAATAGGCGAGTTCGGCGCCGCGCTCATGGTAGCCGGAGCCACAAGGCTGCAGACAGAAACCCTGCCCATCTCCCTTTACCTGAACATGTCCTGCGGTGAACTGCCGATGGCTATTGCCGCAGCGACAATACTCATTGTGATATCACTCGTTTCACTTTTTATATTTGAAAAATTCAGCGGTTTCGCTCGCGTCTTTTAGGAAGAGATGGTAAAATGGTAAGAGTTGAACATATATCCAAGAATTTAGGCGAGTTCTTTTTAAGAGATGTTTCCATTGACGTTAACGACGGCGAATATCTCATGATATTGGGGCCCACCGGTGCCGGTAAAACCATCCTTCTGGAGACTATAGCCGGTGTATATCCCCCCGACAAAGGCAAAGTCTATCTGAATGACCGCGATATTACCAATTTGCCACCCAGGAAACGGAACATAGGCATGGTTTATCAAGACTATATGCTATTTCCACACTTAACGGTGGAACAGAATATCAAATATGGACTGAGGTCAAGAAAGGTTACCAAAAAGGAAGCGGCGCAGAAGGTAGACAAACTGACTGATTTACTCGGTGTCTCTCATTTGTCGCACCGTTACCCCGGAACCCTGAGCGGAGGTGAGCAGCAGAGGATAGCTATAGCCCGCGCCTTGGTCATAGAACCGGAGGTGCTTCTACTCGATGAACCGCTGAGTGCTCTGGATAGCGAGACAAGAAACAAGCTCCGACAGGAGCTGAGGAGAATACACTCCTTTACTCATACTACGATGATACATGTAACTCACAGCTTTGATGAAGCCTTCTTGCTCGGCAGTCAGATGGCAATAATGAATGAGGGAGAGATTGTTCAGGTAGGTGAACCCAGCGAGGTATTCAGAAAACCCAACTGCAAATTTGCTGCGAAATTTTTAGGGGTGAGCAACGTCTATCGGGGAGAATCGGTAATTGCTAACGGCATAGCGTACATTAACATTGACGACATGAGATTCGCATCGGCGACTACCATGGTCGGGCAGGTCTATGCATCAATCAGACCGGAGGATATTCTGGTATCGCTCAAACCCATTGAGTCAAGTGCCCGAAACTCCTTTCATGGCGAAATACAGGATATTTCGGATACCGGAATAATTGTAAGAATCACGGTGGATGTGGGGGTTCCCCTTGTTGCCGCCATCACCCGGCGGTCATTCCTTGATATGGGCTTAAAAAAAGGAATGAAAGTCTTTTTGACTTTCAAAGCTGCCGATGTACACGTTTTTTAGATACCCGAAAGCGATAGAAGAAAATATATAACAGTTGAGAAATCGTTTAATAGATTGCTACTATTTCAAAACACTGTTACAAAGCAATACTGAAAGCTAACTCTTTGGTATGTGTGCATCCCTGATGTTACCACCAGCCAATCTTAATCCATAGCATGACCGCGATTCGGTTCAGTAGTTTGCACCTGAGACCGCCGCAGGCTTCGCTTGATTACTTCCCATAAGGTCATATTTTCATATATCTCCAGCATTTTATGAAACGCTTTATACAATCTCTCATTGATTTTATTCTGACCATGTTCGATGGCTTCCAGCCTTTGTACCACCCTTCCCTCTAAATCACTCATCACCGGCTCGAACCATCGATTGAAAGTTTCATAAAGCTGGCGCAATTCTTTCAATTCTTCGCTCAACGAGTTGACCTTTTGCTCAAACTCCTGTACCAGTTTCTCCTTCTGCCCCAGGGATTCCTCAAGTTCCACTTTCTCTGCATGCTCCGTATCCAGCTTGGCACATGCGCTATCAAGCTCTCCTTGTAGCTTCGTGATTTTCATTTCAGACTCAAGCCGGACGTTTGCCAGGCAGTTTTCACAGTATATCGCCGCGCCCTTCTCAAGCTCAACCTCGCACTGAGAGCAAAGAGCACGCTCAGCCTCTTCCCGTTGTCCGGAGCGGCATTCCCGGCACCTCCGGGGCAGACTGAACTCACGCTGCTTGTAGAACTCCTGCTCCGCTGCGGTGAACACAAACTCTTTACCACATTGGCGACAGATTATCTTTATGTCGGAATCCTGTTTCATATTGACCTCCCTTACCACATCCGCCGGATTTCATTTCGCTATCAAGAATCCAGCAGTGACCGTTTCCAGTCAGGTACTCTTTCCTCGGTACCACTGGCACTGAGTTTTTTCCCTCTGTATCAGTAATGGTAACCGGTAGCTACATCTCGCGCCAACCACGTTAACCACCGGGTAACACACTTATTTACCCTGGCTTCTCTCCACTGAACTGTCAGCAAGGTATTTTAATTCACCAAATTGGGCTCATCACAACCACCTTCGATGAGCCCGGATACCGCTGATGACCTTAGCAGTTTCATCGCCGTCACTACCGATGAGCCCGTTGCCGTTACTTCCGCAAATAGCGTATCTTTCTTGTCTCTCTCTTATACGGCTCTCGAAAATGCCCTTACCGACTGCGCGGGCTCTACAGGAGCTACTGAGTTATGTTTGCCCGGTTACCATGATAGTACCCATCTGAAAGTGGTATCATTTTATCCCAGACGCTCTACCTTGTCAAGGACAGTACACACTGTAAGGGATAGTCCCGGATAAAGAACACCGATAGTGACGGTGCTCATGTTATGAACTACTCTTTGCCAACAGTACTGGAACGTTAAATAACGGGCTTCATTCATGTGATTATGCTCATTTTTACAAACATCTTCTAAAAGGTTATAATTTTTCATATAGAACTATCACTTTATTATAAGATTCCTTTTGATAATATATATTTATTATGATATTTTATAAACATATTTCTTTCCTGTAAGACCAAAATGACTGAACCACACATAGTATATATAGTTATGTACAGGAGGTAACAATGCCCAGCAGTTTTGCCGATAATATAGAGTCTATGGCTACTGAAATCCGGTCCCAGGCCCGACAATTAAAAGTCGATACTTTTCTTTCCTTTACTTACACCGCCGATGTTGTCAACCGATATCTTGATATCCAGCTTACCAAGTTACCAGCCAGCCGTACCGGCTTTAATGTTCTGCACAATCTAATACTGCATGGTGGCACTATGACACCGACGCTGATAAGCAAGCGCGTTTTTCGCTCCAAACATGCTGTAACCAGGATCATTGATACTCTGGAGAAACAGGGGCTGGTGAAAAGAGAGCCGATCGGCGAGGACCGCCGGACGAGAAAAGTCCGTATAACCAGAAAAGGACTTGAACTGGTTAAACGAGCCGGTACCGAAGGACGAGAGCGCGTCAGCCATGAAGTCCTCAATCCGCTCAGTCTGGAACAGATAGAGGAACTCAATTCCTTATTAAAACAAATCAGAAGGTACATGCTGAGTCGCATTCCCGGTTCTTAACATATTTTTATATAATTTATTAGTTGCACCCTTTATTGTTCCTATTGACAGATACTATTTTTTGTGTTATAAAGTATCCAATCCTTAATAGTTAACGCATTTTTATCACCTCTTTACTAAACACTATATATACTTGTTATCGTGTTAATTAGCTTCAACGCTTTTTGTGGAGGTGTGAAGATAAATGCCTGATGAAACCGGTCCCACCAGCAAGGACAGCCGGTCGATTCCGGTCGGCGAACACCTGTTCACCATCCCCTCATCCCCTACTGAAGAACCCCACCTTATCGGCAGCCGGTGCAACGTCTGCGGCGAGGTAGTCTTCCCCAAACAAACCGGATGCCCCAACTGCTGCTCCGATGACGTGGAGGAAACTCTTCTTGGCCCCGAAGGTATCCTCTTCAGTTTCACCAATGTCAATCACCCGGTACCCGAGGGTTATAAAGGCCCCATCCCCTTTGGCGTCGGCTTGATTGACCTGCCCCAGGGAGCCAGGGTCGAAGCCCACCTGACCGAGCATAACCCCGAACGGCTAAAGGTCGGCATGGACATGATGCTGATAATCGATAAACTGTTCGATGATGACGAAGGCAACGAGGTCATCGGCTTCAAGTTCAAGCCGGTATGATGTATCCGCACTACCACTATATACAACGCAGGAGGCGCTATGAGAGAGGTAGTCATCGCCGGAGTCGGCATACACAAGTTCGGACGATACCAGGATAAGACCTTCGAGCAATTGGGACAGGAAGCCGTCAGAATGGCGCTCAGGGACGCCAACAATATGTCCTTTAAGGATGTCCAGATCGCCTTTTGCGGCCATATGCACGGCGGTACCGGCGCCGGTCACCGCGTCCTTTCCGGCATTGGACTGACCGGAATTCCGATAGTCAACGTGGAGACTGCCTGCGCCAGCGGCGCCACCGCACTCCAGCAAGCCGCCAATGGCATCGCCGCCGGCTTATACGATGTCGCCCTGGCCCTCGGCGTGGAAAAGATGCCCCGGGGCTTTATGCGCATGACCTCCTTCCCTGAATGGCAGATGCTCAGCGGTCTGGGGGTTAATCCAGTTGGCTTTGCCCTGAGGGCAACCCGTCACATGGCACTGTACGGTACCACTGAGCAACAGCTCGCCAGGATATCGGAGAAAAACCACCGGAATGCGGTGCACAACCCCTATGCCATGTACCAGAAGGCGATCAGCGCGGAGGAGATACTCAACTCACCCATTGTCTGTTATCCCCTGAGGCTGTTGATGTTTTGCGCACCCAATGAGGGCGCCGCCGCAGCTATTCTGTGCAGCCGTGATGTCGCCAGTAAATACACCGGCAAGCCGGTTACCGTAGCCGCGGTTCACACCGGTGTTGCCCGTTACGGCACATCCCAATCAGCGTCCGGCATCGGTGACATCGGTTTGAGTACCAGGATTCAAAACACCGAGATTACCGTGGCTCTCTCTCAACAGGCATATGAGACCGCCGGCCTTGGCCCGGAAGACCTCAGCCTCGTCGAGCTCCAGGACACCGACTCCGCCTCGGAGATTATTTTCTACGAAGAGCTCGGCCTCTGCCCGCCGGGTGAAGGCGGCCGCCTCATCGATGAAGGCAGGACCGAACGTGACGGTGACATCCCGGTAAGCGTCAGCGGGGGACTCCTTTCCAAGGGAGAGCCTACCGGCGCCTCGGCACTGGGTCAGATTTTTGAGGTTACTCTCCAGCTCCGTGGCGATGCCGGTCCCCGCCAGGTTCCCGGCGCCAGGGTGGGCCTGTGCCACGTGACCGGCGCCGGTGGTAATGCCGCCGTTACCATACTAAAGAGATAACGCAAATAAACGTTGATTTCTCGGTCGGCAAGGGAGGAAATAATGGACTTTGAACTTACCCCCGAGGAAAAGGAATATCAGCAGGAACTACGCGAATTCCTGGAAAAGGAAGTGAATCCCGGTGTGGTTGCCGAAACTGAGTCGTTGAAGGGTCTGGGTCCTCACGGCAAGGAGCTTATTCGTAAAATGGGCGAGCGGCAGCTGCTGGCTCCATCATGGCCGGAGATATACGGCGGTCGCAGCCTAAGCCATATCGCCGAGGGCATCATGTTTGAGGAAATGGGCTATTTCCAGGGTCCCTGGCCCCTTGATGGCCTGGTTATCGGGCATACCCTGATGCGTTTTGGCAGTGAAGCCCAGAAAGATAAGTACCTCACCGGCATCGCCCGGGGAGAGATTGAATTTGGCCTCGGCTATACCGAGCCCGAGGCTGGCTCTGACCTGGCGTCAGTCCAGATACGGGCGGTGAATAAAGGAGATGAATATATCATCAACGGGCAAAAGACGTTTAATACCGAAACCCACTATGCAGACTACCACTGGCTCCTTTCCAGGACTGACCCTGAGGTACCCAAGCACAAGGGGCTTTCTATCTTCATTGTTGATGTGAAAAGCCCCGGCATCACGGTAAGCCCGCTCTACACCTCCTCGGGACTGAGAACAAACGAGGTCTTTTACGAAGATGTCCACGTTCCCAAAGATAACCTGTTAGGTGAAGAGAATCACGGCTGGGAATATGCCGGTAGTGCCATTGGCTTCGAGAGAATCCTCTGGATTGGAGACCTGAAACACCGCTTTGACCAGCTTGTAGATTTTCTCCGCGATGATGACCGTTATCAGAACATTGTTAACGAGAAACCGTGGATTCTGGATGAGCTGGCTGAGATAAAGACCCAGATTCACACCGCCGCTCTACTGAGTTACAAGGCGGCGGCGGTATATGACGAAGGCACACAGCTTGTCTATGAATCCTCTTTATCCAAGCTCTACGCGAGCGAATTACGTCAGCATATGTTCAATATATTCATGCAGATACTGGGACACTACGGTGAACTTACCACGGACTCCAAATGGTCGCCGCTCAACGGCTGGGTTTCACAGGAGTACGTAGATAGTTGCCGGTGGACGATTATTGGTGGTTCCTCCGAAATTCAGCGATATATTATGGCGCTCAGAGGCCTGAGGCTACCCCGTAAATAATATTGGTAAGAGGAGTCTGAGAATGAATTTTGGACTTTCCGAAGAACAGGAAATGCTCAGAAGCGCGGCTCGAGATTTTCTCACCGATAAATGCCCGAAAAAGCTGGTCAGAGAAATGGAACAGGACGAACAGGGCTACCCAGCAAAGCTTTGGCAGCAGATGGCTGACCTCGGCTGGATGGGACTGGCTTTCCCGGAAAAGTACGGCGGGAGCGATATGAGCTTCCTTGACCTGGCTGTGCTGCTGGAGGAAACGGGACGTGCCTGCCTGCCCGGCCCTTTCTTCTCCACAGTGCTCCTCGGTGGCTTACCCATACTCGATGCCGGCACTGAGGAACAAAAGCGGGAATACCTGCCCCGGATCGCCAGTGGCAAGGCTATCTTCACCCTCGCTCTGACCGAAGCCAGCGCCGGCTACGACGCCGCTTCAATACAACTGTCGGCTACACCCGATAATAACGGTTTTACCCTCAATGGCACCAAGCTTTTCGTTTCTGACGCCCATGTCGCCGACTATCTGCTTTGTGCCGCCAGGACCGGCGACCGGGGCAAACCGGAGGACGGGATAACCGTCTTCATCGTCGATGCCAGCCTTCCAGGCATCAGCATCACCCCGCTCAAGACCATCGCCAGGGATAAGAAGTGCGAGGTCTCCTTCAACCGGGTGAGAGTACCTGGGGCAAATATCCTTGGCAAACTCGATGAAGGCTGGAGCGTGATACAAAAAGCACTGGAAATGGCTTCGGTAGCCAAATGCTGCGAGATGGTTGGCGGCATGCAGGCGGTGCTGGAAATGACCGTGGAACATGCCAAACAGCGGGTGCAGTTCGGTGTCGCCATCGGTACTTTCCAGGCAATACAGCACCACTGCGCCAACATTCTGACAGCTGTTGACAGTTCCAAGGTGATTACCCATGAGGCAGCCTGGAAGATTAGCCGGGGTCTCCCGTGTACCGAGACAGCCGCCATGGCTAAATCATGGGTGAGTGAGGCATATCGACAGGCGGTTAAACTTGGCACGCAGGTCCACGGCGGAGTTGGCATTATGGAAGACCACGATATGTCGCTGTATTTCCGGCGAGCCAAGGCTGCCGAGCTTGCCTTTGGTGACGCCAGGTTTCATCGTAAAACTATATCCCGGGGTCTAAATCTACAGGCAGTATGAGTGCCTGATACATTACCGGTAATTCTCGTAATTACGGTAATGAAAGGAGAAAGGCGATGGCACAATACGCATCAAAGCTACGCTGGGGAGAGGGAGGTGTCGACTGGGATGAGCGGATCAATTTTGCCCGCATGAGGGAGGCAAGACTGGCCAAGGCACAAAGCTCCTTGAAGAAAAACCAGATAGCGGCATGTTTGTTGGCTCGCCCGGAGAATATCCGTTATGTGACCGGTACCATTGGCGTGGACTTCATTGACCAGCTTCGCTACACGATAGCCTTTGCCGACCACGACCCCATCGTATACCAGTTCCCACCCGGTAAACTCCTCGGAGTATGCCCGTGGATAAAACCGGAAAACGTCAGACTTGCCCACCAGTGGGCAAACGGGGCTTGCGGCAGGGAAGCCACCTGGGAAATGGCTAAAAAATTCGCTGAGGCAATAAAAAGAGACTTGCAGGAACGAGGTCTGGAGAAGGAGAAGCTGGGTATCGACAAGATTGATGAACCGGCTTATCAGGCGCTAAAAGAAGCCGGTATCGAGACAGTCAATATCATGCCGACGATGCTGGAAGCACGGGCGATAAAGACCGAGGATGAAGTCAACTGCCTGAAGATGGCGGTAGCCATAGCTGAGACAGGCTGGTATGCCCTGTATAACGCCCTCAAACCGGGAGTTCGCGACCGTGACCTGGTTGCCGCCGCTAATGAAGCCATGTTCCGCGCCGGCGCCGAAAGCGTCTGGAGTCTGACGGTGCAATCCGGGGGCGCTCCGCCCAACACCGATAAGATAATACAGGTGGGTGATGTGGTCACTACTGACTTTGTCCGGGTCACCTACATGGGCTACTGCACCTGCTACTACCGTAACATCATTGTCGGCAGAAAACCCAATGACAAAGAGAAAGACATGCACCGGCGAAGCTACGAACGCATGTACAAGGTTATTGATACCATCAAGCCGGGGGCAACCACCGCGGATGCCGCCAAACACTGGGTTACCTGCCAGGAACGCGGCTTCCCCACTGAAGAATATGGCTGGTGCGAGGATTTGGGGCATGGACTGGGACTGTGGCTCTACGAATATCCCATAATCAACCGGCTCTGGTCATTTGACCACCCGATGACCTTTGAAAAAGGCATGACATTAGCCGTCGAAGCCATGGAACAGGACCCGTACGTGGGAAGGACCAAACTGGAAGAAATGGTCGTGGTGACCGATAAGGGTGCGGAAGTATTCACCCGGATGCCGGTCAAGGACATGATGGTCACCAACGTAGTCGAAACCGCTTAACCCGACCGGGAGACGCTGCACAAGTAAGGCAGTATGTCTAGGTTAAGAATATATGGAACCGACCGCGAGTGATTACTATATCTCTCACGGTGCTGATGAAGATAGCTGACACGTAAGGAGGCTGTAAATGGAGATAACAACTCACAAGCTCTACTACGGTGGCAAGCTTATGCCGTGGGGCCAAGCCTGCGTGGTGAAGAACCCTAACGGCTGGATTCTTCTCGGCGGAGCCGAGGGAATCAATCCCGATACCGGCCTGCGCTCCTATCCCTCAGGTGAAACCTGCCCGGTTGACGTGCTACCCGGCGTTGAAGCTCAGACCGAACTCTGCTTTCAAAAAATCAAGGCTACCCTGGAAGAAATGGGATCTTCACTGGATAATATGGTGAAAATGTGGTATTACGTAGTGGGCGATTTTCCCGGCGGTTTAGCCTACTCAGACACCTGGCAAGCCATAGTCGAGGTGAGAGAAGATTTCTTCCGTAAACACGCCCCCAGGCTATGCGCCGACAATAATCCGCCAACGCTTGATTTAATCGGAGTGAAGCACCTGGCCCTTCCCGATATGCTGATTGAGATAGCCGTGATGGCAGTGTTTTAGAATATATACCAGTGTTCCTAATCATATACCACGTTTGGAACGCAATAATAATGAGGAAGGAAATAGTAAACGAGCGGCTCTGTTTCTGACGACTTGTTATCCATAGTTTTCCATGATTCCCATGGAAACCGATAGCCGCCACAATGTAACAACCGGTAAGGAGGTAGAAAAGATGTCTTTTTTCCGCGTTCCTGAGAAGTGGGATGCCGAAGCCGAGGTTATCGTGGTCGGCGCGGGCACTGCTGGCCTGCCGGCAGCCATCAGATCTGCCGAGAAAGGCGCCAAGGTAATGGTACTGGAAGCCTGGAGCGGCCCAGCCAGCAGCTTAGCCTATATCGCCGGCGGCACACCCTTTGTAGGAACGGATGTGCAAAAAGCAGCCGGAGTTGAGGACTCAACGGAAAGGTGTTTTGCCGAAGCCATGAAGGTGAGCGGCGGTGACCCGGAGCTTTACGGGGTACTGGCGGAAAGACAGCTTGACACGTATCAATGGCTTATTGCCCAGGGAGCCAAAGTAGTCAGTGTCTTCGAAGCTCCGGGACACAGCTTGCCGCGCATTCACCGCTGGGAAGGCCACGGTGCCGGCCTCCTTAAGGTTTTGCGCAGGAAGGCAGAAGAAAAAGGGCTTGATATACGCTACAAGCACCGCGCTGACCGGCTTGTCCAGGACCCGGCAACCGGCAGAATCATCGGGGTCAGAGCCAAACATGAAGGAAAGGATGTTTACTTCCGGGCGACAAAAGCAGTCATTCTGGCCAACGGCGGCTTTATCCGAAATAAAGAAATGATTGCCGAATATGGCCCGTACTACGTTGAATGTGTCCCGGTGACCCCACCCACTCATATGGGAGACGGTTTAAGAATGGTTCTCGACGTCGGCGGGGCAACCTATGGTATAGGCATCGCGGTATGCCCGTCCATATCGGTATGCACCGAAACCGGCCACACCACAATAATACCGAACCACGGAGCCATATCCGTGAACAAAGACGGTGAGCGATGGTGCGATGAGATGTGCACCGAATGGGGGACCTACAGCCCCATGTTTCGCGATATTGTCCGGCAGGACCCGCACGGCGGTCTTCACTTCAATATATATGACAGCCATATCCGGGAAGAGGCTTCACCCGAGGCGTACCGGCAAATCAAGGAGTATAAAGCGGACACGATTGAAGAGCTGGCAAAAACGGTCGGGGTCAACCCGGAAGGTCTGGCAAAGACTGTCAACGAGTACAATGCTGACATTGAAAAGTATGGCTACGACCAGAAGTTCGGCAGGAAGGAGTGGGGAGGACTTCATGGCAAGGAACCGCCGCCAAAGGTAGAGAGGCCCCCGTTTTACGCCATGAAATGTAAGGTCTCCATAAGTTCACTCAAGGGCGGTATCAAGATTAATACCAGTGCACAGGTGGTTGACCATTATGATGAACCAATTCCGGGTCTATACGCTGCCGGTGAGGTAGCCGGAGGTTTCTGCAGTAAACCGGATGCTTATTACGCCGGAATCATGACACTTCAGGCATTTGTATTAGGGAAACTTGCCGCCGAAAATGCCGCTGCTGAAAGCAGCCGCTAGCGTAACACCGGAACTAAGCGATGCTCACGGCATTCAGGCTAAGCGGCACCGGCAATATATCGGAAATTCTGTCTGATATAATCTGGTATGAAAATGAAGTGGCAGGAAAAGTACAGGGATAAGCTGATAACCGCCAAACGGGCGGCGGAACTGGTGACACCCGGTTCCGAGGTGCTCTTTCCGGTAAGCAATCACCCCCAGGATATTGCGTTGGCGCTGGCGAATCGTTATGGTGAACTCAATGAAGTAACGCTCACGGCTCACTGGGTGGAAGACTACCCGTTTCTTCATCCCGGTGAGTACCCGGCAATGGCTAAAGCCTTTCGTGTTAAAGACCCCATGACCGTACGCTCAACGCGGGAAGGAGTACGGGACAAGACAATCGACTGGCAACCAACCGCCTTCGGGCTGAGCAATGGCTACCGGCAGCAGTGTGCTGACCGGGGCCGCCTGTACCACTACAAAGATATCTTCTTCTTTAAAGTAACCCCACCCGATGATAACGGCAACTGTAGCTTTGGCCCCCGTCACTGGTACACTCCCAGCGCCTGCCGGACCGCCAGGGTAAAGGTCGCCGAAGTAGACCCGAACCTCCCCCGGGTGTGCGGTGAATATGTGCATATTGATGACATCGACTACCTGGTGGAAGCACCGCCGACAACGGGTCCAATGGCCGCCGAAGTGGTGGTGCCAGTGCCATCTCCGGAAGAATTTGAGATAGCCCAGGTTATTGGCGCCAACGCCGCCTCGCTGGTAAATGACGGCGATACCCTGGAGATTGGCACCGGTACGGCTGCGGAAGCTGTCATGGACTTCCTCATCGATAAAAACGACCTCGGCATTGACAGCGAGTTGACATATGTCCAGATTATAGACCTCATCACTCGCGGCGTGATAACCGGCAGGAGAAAAAACGTGGACACCGGCAAGGTGGTCTGCTCCTGTTTCTGGACATACCCCCGGGACCCCCGTGTTCCTGAAGCCCTGGAATTTATCACCGACAATCCCGGGTATGAATTCCGGGATATTTCCACCATGTGTAATGTCGCCAGGATTGCCTCCCAGGACAATATGGTGGCTATCAATAACTTGCTCGCTGTTGACCTCCTCGGGCAAGTTGTAATTACCCACATCGGCACTACCCCCATCAGCGGCCCCGGCGGTCAGGTGGAGTACTGCATCGGCGCCCACTATTCTAAAGGCGGCCGCTCCGTAGCCATGCTCAACTCCACCGCCCTCGGCGGGAAAGCATCCCGGATAGTACCAAAATTTGAGGCAGGCACAGCGGTAATGCTCCCCATGGTCTACCTTGATTACCTGGTGACCGAGCATGGAATCGTTAACCTGGACTGCAAGAGCCGGCGGGAACGGGCGGAGGCATTAATCTCGGTAGCCCACCCTGATTTTCAACCTGAACTGATGAAAGCAGCCAGGGAGATGTTCTATCCATAGACTTACACCGTTATAAGGAGGTAAGCAATGGTAGTTGTAGAGGTACCGAAGAAATGGGATAATGAATCGGATGTCATTATTATCGGCGGCGGGACCGCCGGACTCCCGGCGGGAGTCATTGTTGCGGAGGTGGGCTTTAAGGCTACCATCCTTGAGTCCAGACCGGCAGTCGGTGGCAGCTTCAACATGGTTGCCGGCACCATGGCTTTTGCCGGAACCGAGGAGGAGAAGTCAGCCGGTGTCGATGACTCACCGGAAGTATTTTATCAGGATGAGATTACTATTTGCGGCGCTGACACGGAAATCGCCAGGGCATTTGCCGATAACCAGCTTGATGCCTACCGGATGCTCAAGGAAGAAGGGGTCACATTCCCGGGACTTGTCCCCCATCCAGCTCATACCAGAAACCGCTGTCACGGCTGGTTGGAGGGGGTAGGACCGCAACTGGTCAGGGCAGTTGAAGGAAGAGCCAACAGAAAAGGAGTGGAGATACTTTTAAGACACCGTGCCACCAAACTCATTGCTGACCCGCAGACCGGCAAAGTTATCGGAGTACAGGTGGAAACCAGGGACGGCATGAAAAATTTCAAGGCAAAGCGGGCGGTAATCATTGCCAGTGGCGGGTTCGGCCGGAACCACGAAATGGTAGCTGAGTATGCCCCGGAGATGGCTGACTGCGTACCCAAGATGCCGGTAGGACATATGGGAGACGGCCTCAAGATGGGTCTGGCGATTGGTGCTGCCACCAAAGATATCAGTCATGCGGTAGCTCCTTCCTGGCCCGTCTGTGCCGAGACCCATTCCAACGCACTGTGGGTAATATGGTGGGGCGGTATCATGGTCAATGTTGACGGCAAGAGGTTCCACAATGAATCTTCCGCCGAGGCATTCTACGGACCTATGACCGCTTCTGGAATGCGTCAGCCCGGTTCGGTCTACTGGGTTGTGTTTGACGATAGTCAGAAGAAGAACGTTATCAATGACTCCGAAGCCCACCTGAGTACCATAGATAAGTGCAAGCAATATAAAGCCGATACCTTTGAAGAAATGGCTAAACTGGCCGGCATAGACCCCAAGGGACTCCGGGAAACCATTGAGAAATATAATAGCGATGTGACGACTGCCGGCTATGATACTGTGTACGGCAGGAACGTGCAATTTGGTGGCTCGGATAGGCCTCTGGTAAAATTGGAGGTGCCGCCATTCTATGCTATCAAATGCGTTACCTCAACCACCTCGATGAAGGGGGGCTTGAGGATAAACGGGCGCTGCCAGGTAATCGACCAGTTTGGGGATGTTATTCCCGGGCTGTACGCTGCCGGCGAAGTTGCCGGCGGCCTGCATACCAAGAACTACCTGCTGGGTGTGATGAGCTCGTCGGCGATGACTCAGGGAATCATCGCGGCGAGAAACGCAGTGAAGGAACCGGCTGCTTGAGCAGGTTGGGCGGTAATGGCTGCCCCGTTCGAATGAAGGCTGGTCGGTTATAAATCGGAAAGGGGGTGTTGTCCTGATAGGAGAGTAATATTGTCTTTCTCGAAGTAGGTTGTATAGGATATATCAATATAGTAGGCAAAAATAAGGAGGCTATTAATAAGTGTCATATAAAATTTCTGAAGACTGCATTAGCTGTGGCTCATGTGAGACCGAGTGCCCCAACCAGGCAATCAGTGAGGGTGAGACAACCTATGTCATCGACCCGGATAAGTGCACCGAGTGCGTTGGCGCTCATGAATCACCTCAGTGTGCCTCGATATGCCCGGTAGATGCTCCGGTTGCCGACCCTGACCACCAGGAAAGCCGGGAGCAACTGCTTGAAAAATGGAAGAAATTGCACCCGGGTGAGACTCCGTCTTACAACTAGTTATTAATCAGCCCAGGCATATGCGGTCAACACCAGCCGGCTTGAGATATAGATAGAATAAAACGAGAGAGGTAAAGAAATTGACTCCAGCAGAAGTACCCCAGAAGTGGGATCATGAAGCAGATGTCATTATCGTTGGCGGTGGCACCGCCGGACTACCCGCAGCAGTTATTGTTGCCGAGGCAGGCCTCAATACGACTCTTCTCGAAGCAAGACCGGCACTCGGCGGCAGCTTTAACATGGTTGTCGGCGGCTTTTGTGCTCCCGGATGCGAGGAACAGAAGGCAGCAGGTATCACTGATGACTCACCTGACCTGTTTTACGAAGACCTAGTGAATATCTGTGGTGCCGACCCCGAGATAGCCAGAGCCTATGCCGATAACGTGCTTGACTCCTATAAAATGCTGGTGGAAGAAGGGGTAGAATTCCCCGGTTTGATTCCTCTTCCCCGCCACAGCCGACGTAGAGTCCTGGGCTGGCTCCTCGGCTTTGGCCCCAAGATGGTCAAAGCCGCGGAAGGGAGAGCCAGGAGAGTTGGGGTGGAGATTCTCACCCGGCACAGAGCCCTGAGGCTCATTGTCAATCCTCAGACTGACCGGGTTATCGGTCTCACCGTTGACACCGGCGGCGAGATTAAGAACTTCAGGGCAAAGCGCGCGGTAATCCTTACCAGCGGCGGATTTGGCCGAAACCGTGAAATGGTTGCCGAGTATGCCCCCCATATGGTCAACTGTGTCCCCAAGATGCCGGTATCGCACCTCGGTGATGGTCTTAAGATGGGAATGGACGCCGGCGCCGCAACCAAGGATATGGGTATTGCGGTGGCCGGCTCCTGGCCAGTAGATGTTGAGACTCATTCCGAATGTATATGGGCGCTCGACTGGGGTGGCATCATGGTAAATGTCCACGGTAAACGGTTCCACGATGAGTCGTCCTCGGAAGGCTTCTACGGCCGTATGACCGAAGCCGCTATGAGGCAACCAGGTAGTGTTTACTGGGTGGTCTTCAATGAAGATATCATGAATAATATCGGCAGAATTGAAGGCACCGACAAAAGAAACATGGAACACGTCAAAGACGTAGAAAAGTGCAACAGGATTATTACCAGTTCCCTGGACGAGCTGGCGGAAAAAGCCGGTATCAATGCCGAAGGACTCAAGGAAGCAATTGAAAAATACAATAGCGACATTGATAACTTCGGCTATGATACCGTCTGTGGTCGAAAACATCAGATGGGAGAGGCGCGCCCGCTGGCAAAAATCACACCGCCCTACTACGCAATCAAAAGCGTTACCGCAACCACCTCAATGAAGGGAGGATTAAAGATAAACGCCCGCGGCCAGGTGCTCAACCAGTACGATGAGACAATCCCCGGTCTCTATGCCGCTGGCGAGACGACCGGCGGTCTCCATACCAAGACGTATTTGCTGGGCATAATGAGTTCTTCCGCATTCACCCAGGGAATTATCGCCGCCAGGAATGCGGTCAAGGAACCGGCCGCTTAACAATACATAAAGATAAATAGTAGCATTCGCTACTCTAACCTTGGTACCGTATAATGCCGGGGCTTCATGGCGCGGGCCGGGTTGTCCGGATTGGTGTTGGTATTCATTCGGAGATACGGCGAGTTCGTTCGTCAGCAGCCCACTACCAAAACCGCCCGGTATGATTGAGCCAAAAGGGCGGGTACGTTTGGTTCATGTCTGTGTGACCAGGAGCGAGCGACACGATAGTAAGCAAAACAGGCGCATTTTTGCCCATTGAGGCAATTTTAGAATAGCACCGTAGCTGATGCCCCACCGGGAAAAGGAGCTATTCAAAGCAGCGTTACTATGGAAAGAGAAGTCGAAACCATAGTCAAATCCGCCTGTAGAATGTGCCACGGCATATGTGGTCTCCGGGTATACCTTAAAAACGGGAGAGTGGTTAAGGTAACCGGAGACCCGGAATGCCCCACTTCACGGGGGTTCATGTGTGCCAAGGGTAAAGCATCGGTAGAGCTGCTGTACCATCCCAACCGCCTCAAGTACCCCCTGAAAAGGGTGGGGGCCAGGGGAGAGAATAAGTGGCAGCGAATTAGCTGGGACGAGGCACTGGACATAGTTGCCGAAAACCTGCTCAGCATCAAGCGCAACTACGGTGCCGAATCGATAGCCGGTACTCTGGGTACGGGCAGACCCTATGTTAATTTCTTCATCCGATTTCTCAACTGTCTGGGCACTCCCAACTACTTCGGGGTGGCTCACATCTGCTACCTGCCCCGGGTGACTGCCTCGGCAATGACCTGCGGTCAGCTCCCCATCTGCGATTTCTATGGTTTTGGCGGCGTGTATCCCAAATGTGTGGTGAACTGGGGCTGTAATATTACCGAGTCCGGTGCCTCGGACGGAATGTGCAGCTATCAGCTCGACCGTGCCGTCAAAAGGGGCGCCAGACTGATTGTGGTTGACCCGAGACGGACCGGCATCGCCGCCAGGGCTGACCACTGGCTGCAGCTCCGCCCCGGCACCGACGACGCCCTGGTAATGGGGATGTTGAACGTAATCATCAAGGAGCGGCTCTACGACCATGACTTCGTAGCCAAATGGACGGTCGGCTTTGACGAACTTGCCGGAAGAGTTGAAGAGTACCCGCCGGAAAAGGTTGAGGAGATTACCTGGGTCCCTGCCGATACCATCCGGTCGGCGGCCCGAACCTATGCCACCAGCAAACCGGCATGCATCCAGTGGGGCGTGGCTATTGACCAGAACATAAATAGCTTCCAGACCATCCGGGCGCTACTCATCCTTCGTACCATTACCGGCAACCTGGACGTGCCCGGTGGTGACGTCTTCTGGGTCCCGCCTGCCAACGTCGTTGTCCAGGCTCCCTACCTGAACCCCGGCCTCCAGCTGGCTGAGATAGTTCCACCGGAAACACGAGCCAGGAAGATTGGCACCGGGATATACAAAGTGAACCACGAGATTCACCCCCGCCTGTTCATCGATGCGATTCTGGACGGAAAGCCCTACCCGATAAAAGCCTTTGTCATAATGGGCACCAACACCCTGGTCGCTCATTGCTACGCCCCGGAGATGATTGAGGCGCTCAAGAAACTGGACTTTATCGTCGCCATTGACATGTTCATGACACCCACCACCCAGCTCGCCGACGTGGTGCTGCCATCCGCCAGCTGGCTGGAGACCGATGACGTTGCCGATATGCACTTTGTCTGGTGCGTGCTGGCAAGGCAAAAGGTAGCTACCATAGGTGAATGCCGCGACGATAAACAGATTATGATTGACATTGCCCATCGCATGGGAATGGGGGAGCACTTCCCCTGGCGGAATGTCAGGGAATACTGCGACTGGGTTCTCAAAGACTCCGGTATCACCTTTGACGAATTGAAGGAGCGCGGAATCATTATGGGGGAGATGCGCTACCGGAAATATGAACAGGAAGGATTTGCCACCCCGTCAGGCAAAGTGGAACTGTACAGTTCTTCCCTGGAGACAATGGGCTATGACCCGCTTCCCTATTATGCTGAGTCACCGGAAAGCCCTTATTCAACTCCGGAGCTCTTTCAGGAATACCCGCTGATTATCACCACCGGTGCCAGGTCCCAGCCCTACTTCCACTCCGAGGGCAGGCAAATACCCTCCCTGCGCAAGCTTGTTCCCGACCCGCTAATCCAGATTCACCCGGACACGGCAAAGAATCTGGGTATAGCCGATGGCTACTGGGTCTGGGTGGAAAGCCGCCGGGGCAGGATTAAACAGCGGGCGCAACTGACCGACATAGTTCATCCCGGCGTAGTAAATGTGCCCCATGGCTGGTGGTTCCCGGAAAAAGACCCGCCGGAGTACGGTTTCCGGGAATCAAGTGCCAATCTGCTCACCGGCGGGACAAACTATGACCCGCATACCGGTTCGGAGTCACTGAGGTCATTTTTATGTAAAGTTTATAAATGCAAGTAACGTGCCCGGGTAGTTCCGATGTCGTACAAACCTGAAGGCAAGGAGTGAGGAGCTATGGCAATCAAAGAAGACCTAATAGCAATCGTGGGGGCCAGGTATCTATTTGATGATGAGAAACGGCTTACGCCATATTCCAGAGATTACAGTTTAAGCGCACCAGGTATGCCCGATTACGTGGTTCAGCCCAGTAATTCGGCGGAGGTGCAGAAAATTGTCCGGCTCGCCAATAAGTACCGGATGCCCGTGGTACCATGTAGCTCAGGCATCCACTTTTATGGTACTACCATTCCCGGTCAGGGCGGGATTGTAATCGATTTGAAGAGAATGAACCGGATTCTGGGTATCGATGAACGCAATAGAATGGCGAGGATAGAGCCCGGCGTCACCTGGGAGCAACTGCAACCGGAACTACGGAAGCATGACCTGATGGCTATATCTCCCCTGCTGCCCCACCCGCTGAAGTCAGCGGTAACCAGCCATCTGGAGCGGGAGCCCGGTCTCATTCCCCGGTTTGAATATACCGATACCCTGGTCAATGTGGAGATGGTCCTGCCCGATGGCGAACTTATCCGTTCCGGCTCAACGTGTGTCACTGACTTCCCGGACAAATCGGTGGCTGATGGAGTCAATCCCTCGGGACCGAGTGCGGTCATGTGGCCCCGGCTGGTGCAGGGGGCCCAGGGAACGCTGGGCATTATCACCTGGGCAATGGTCAAGGTTGAATACCGGCCCAAGGTAAACAAGACCTGGTTTATCCCACTGGAAAGCCTGGCAAAGTCCATTGAGCTTGTCTACAAGGTTCAGCGCCGTGAGATCGGTGCCGAATGTTTTATATTGAATAACGTGAACCTGGCGGCAATCCTGGCTGATAAGTGGCTGGAAGACTTCAACGCCCTGAGAGAGCAGCTTCCCACCTGGACCGTAATTCTGGTACTCGATGGCGGCAAGCGGTTCCCTGAGGACAAAATAGCGTACCAGGAAGATGCCCTCAACCAGGTAGTCGACGGGCTGGCTATCCCCACTTTACGTACCTCGCTGCCTGGCGCGCCCGGATGGGAAAGAGACCTTCCCGATATGCTGCGCACCGCCTGGCCGAAACAAAGAACCTACTGGAAGTTTGCCGGTAAGGGTTCCTGCCAGGACCTCTTCTTCCACACCACGTTGAACAAGGCACCGGCTTTCACCGATGCCCTGATTGAGGTCGCCGCCAGGCATGATTATCCCGCTGGCGAGATAGGTTTCTATATTCAGCCACTGGTATACGGCGGCGCCTGCCACTTTGAAGGCAACTTCGCCTATAATCCCGCCAACAATGAGGAAATTGCTCGACTGAAAGGTCTGATCGCTGAGGCTGCCGAGGTCACCCTGTCTATGGGCGGTTTCTTTACCCGGCCCTACGGACTCATAAACGACATGGTATACAGCCAGGCAGCAAGCTATACGCCACTGTTGAAGAAGGTCAAGAAGATGTTAGACCCCAATAATGTTTTATCTCCGGGTAGATTGTGCTTCTAGTATTCATGATTCGAGGTTAAGGGGGAGAAAATGCTTACTGCTGAGGAATATAAACGACAGGCAAATCAATGTGTAAGGTGTTCACTGTGCAAGTTCATTGACCTCAACTGGGTACAGAGCCTCAGGTTCTCCCGGCAATGCCCCATAGATACCCGATACGCCTTCAATCTCTATTCGGCTCACGGGCTGCTCCATACCGCCGTGGCGGAAATGGAGGGGAGACTGGAGTTCACGCCAAAGCTTGTCGACGCATTGTTCCGGTGTACCCTTTGCGGTGCCTGCGATAGCCGGTGCAAACGGAACCTGGATGTCGAGGTGCTCCAGGTCATCGAGACAATGAAGGCGCGGTGCGTGGAGCAGGGCAAAGGACCCATGCCGGAGCACAAAGTAATGGCTGAGAATATTCGCGCTACCCATAACGAATACGGTGAGCCCCATGAAAACCGCTTGAAGTGGCTGCCGCCGGAAATCAAACCCGCTAAGAACGCCGACTACGTGTACTTTGTTGGCTGTAACTCGGCGTACCGGCAGCCAGAGCTTGCCCGGGCAACCGCCAGAATACTGGAGCAGACCGGCACTCCGTTCATACTCCTCGCCGATGAATGGTGCAGCGGCAATTACCTGCTTGCCACCGGTCAGGAGGCTCTGGCACGGGAGATGGCTGAGCACAATGTCCGGGCCATCCAGAATTCAGGAGCCGGAGTGGTGATAACCAGCAGCGCCGAATGCTATAAGAGCCTCAAGGTTGACTTCCCCAAGCTACTGGGTAAATCCACCGAAGACATGCCGTACACGGCTCTTCACATTACCGAGTACATTGACCGGCTCATGAACGATGGCAAGCTGAAGCTCAAGAAGAGCGTGCCGATGAAGGTAACCTACCATGACCCGTGCAACCTGGGCAGACTGAGTGAGCCCTGGCAGCACTGGGAACCCAGATACGAGCCACCGATTATCCCGGTCGGCAAGATCTGGCGCCGCAGCGAACGCGGTATTTATGACCCACCACGGAATATCCTCAACGGTATTCCCGGCATGGAGCTTGTCGAGATGGAAAGAGCCCGGGGCAATGCCTGGTGTGCCGGTAGCTGCGGTGGCGTAGCCCTGGCATTCCCTGACTTCGCCCTCTGGACAGCCGGAGAGAGGATTGAAGAAGCCCAGGCCACCGGCGCCGGGGCAATCGTTACCTGCAGTCCGGATGCCAGAGAACTGCTGACCAGGGCGGTAAAAGCAAAGAAGGTAAAACTTGCCGTCTATGATATTACCGAAATACTACTACAAGCCCTGTAAGAGGAGACAGCGATGAGTATATCGAGAGAAGCCTATCAAGGACTGCAATCTATCGTTGGGCAAGAGTGGGTCAGCGATGACCCGGCTATTTGTGAAGCCGACCGCAATGGTGGCGGTCAGGCGGCAACCGTAACCGCCCGGCTCAGCCCGGCCTGCAGTATCCAGCCGGAAACTACCGAAGAGGTACAGGCTATAGTCAAGCTGTGTAACCACTACAAGCTGCCCTTTGCGGCAACCAGCACCTACGGTTCACCTGAACCTGGCTCAGGCCGGCAGAATGTGGTCTTCATCGACCTGAAACGGATGCGAAAGCTCGAAATCGATGAGCAGAACCTGTATGCTGTTGTCGAGCCC
Organism: uncultured Dehalococcoidaceae bacterium; assembly: GCA_964468755.1. GTDB lineage: Bacteria > Chloroflexota > Dehalococcoidia > Dehalococcoidales > RBG-16-60-22 > CAYXWH01. Next base: position 4,327 of record CAYXWH010000015.1, on the reverse strand, counting down.
GGAGTGTGTTTCGCCGCTCTCCAGGCGGAAGCGTTTAAAAGGGGCTTGCTTACCTTTGTCCCTATGTGTGACGGTAATGTCTCGGTAATCGCCAATTCCATCAATGTTGGCGAGGGAGCCCTGTCATGGAAGCTGGGGGACCGGGGTTATCGCCGGATACTGTCTGCCGAGTGGGTAACCGCCGATGGCGAGCTGGTGAGGCTGGGTTCACGGTCACTGTTCAATGATTTCTTCTGGGGAGAAGGACCGGGACCTGACCTCCGCAGCCTCATGGCGGTGTCAGACCTAATATGCCCGGCGTCCAAGGGTGTGGTCACCCGAATGGGAGTAAGGCTGTTTCCCTTCGTCAGCGAGAAGCTGGTCCCCTCCGGTGATGCCCCGACAACCACGCTCAATCTGCCGGAAAACAGGTTTAAGTGGTACAACCTCATCTTCCCCACCCGAAAAGCGGCTATTGACGCCATGTATGAAATGGGGAGATGTGAGATAGCCTTACTGGTAATGACGGTGCCGCCCTGGTTCTTCTCTATGGCCAGGGTCAGGGCTCCAGCCCCGGCGCCCACCGGAGCTGCCGCTTTCTGGGAACACTGGAAGAACAAATCAGGCCCGCGTGCCGCCCAGAACCCGGAGCAGATAGTAGTACGGCTGTTGCTGTACGGTATTGGCTCTGAGAAACGCCTTGCCTACGAAGAGAAGGTCGTACTGTCCATCGCCGAGGAATATGGCGCTGATGCCCGGGTTACCCGAGCCCAGGACGAGACCCATTTCATGTCTGCCGACGCCATCGTATCCAATATTGCCGGGGGCAGGTTCCGCTCGGTTCTCAATTTCGAATCAATGGACCACGGTCTGAAAGTGGCGGATATCATCAATGAGAACACCCGCAAGCGCGTGCCACCCATACTCGAAGATTATGGGACAACAAACTTCGTACTTCCCTATGACATGGCTCACACCGGCAAGGGTGAGAGCCTGCGCTTTACCGATGCTGACCATGCTGAAGACCTCTTTCTGCTGATGCGCGACTGCCAGAAAGACTTTTTGGCGATAGGCGCCTTTCCGGCAACACCCAACTCAGAAGAATACGGGCCGGTGTGGGGAAATTACCCGGAAAAGAGCCTGAAAATCAAGCAACTGCTCGACCCGAACAACATTGCTTACCCGATGGAATGAGACAATAAGCTGGCAATAAGCCCGGGATGAGAACGGGAAAGCGTAAATTTATGCAAAGGAGGCAGCCAGATGAGGTATTTTCTCAGTCCGAAAGTCCTTTTCGGAAAGGGGGCGCTGAACCGGTTAGGTGGAGAGATTCAGGGACAGGGTAATAAAGCGGTACTCATTACTGACAAGGTTATGGCCCAGTTCTGCGATACGGTTGTCGAGCAGGTAAAGAATGCCGGTTATGAAGTAAAGGTCTGGGATGGCGCTGAGCCGGAACCGTCGGTCGAGGTCGCCGGCAAGGGCAGTCAGTTACTCAATGAATTCCAGCCCCAGCTTGTTATCGGCTTTGGCGGAGGCTCAGCCATAGATACTGCCAAGGCAGCCTGGTTACTCTATGAGAGACCGGACCTGGCGGATACGGAGTTGGATAAAACAGTTGGCCCCAAAACCAGGCTCAATCTACGGAAAAAGGCAAGATTCGTAGCCGTTCCTACCACGTCTGGAACCGGCTCTGACGTGACCTGGGCTATAATCCTCACCAATACCGCCGGGCATCGAAAGATGCCGTTTGCCAATAATGAAATAGTCCCGGATATCGCCGTACTGGAGCCGGAGTTAACCGCGGGTATGCCCGAGAGCCTGACGGCAGGCACCGGAATGGATGTTCTGGGCCACGCCATAGAAGGCTACACGGGCAGACAGCAAACCGATTTCAGTGACGGCCTCTGCCTCCAGGCCATGAAACTCACCTTTGACTGGCTTCCACGAGCCTGTAAAGACGGTAGTGACCTTGTGGCTCGTGAAAAAATGCAGAACGCCGCCACCATCGCCGGGCTGGGTTTTGGCAACAGTAACACCTCGCTGGGTCACGCCCTGGCCCACGCCGCCGGAGCGACTTTTGGAATTCCGCACGGACGGGCCGTGGGACTGGCTACAGTCTGCGCAGTCGAATACATCGCTGCAAGCCCGCCTCTATCCAATGCCCCGGACCCGGTTGTCCGGCTCAGCACCGCCGCCAGATTCGCGGGTATTGATGCCCCGTCCGATACCGAGGCGATTGCCACACTTATTCAGAAGATAAAGGAACTTGCCCGTGAAATAGGAGAACCGCTCAGTCTTAAGGAAGCTGGTGTGACTGAAGAACAAGTAAATCAGGAACTGGACACACTGGTAAACCTGGCCAGCAAAGACGTCAACATTTTCTCTTCCCCCTGCGAGTGCAATGAGGAAAATCTCAGGCAGCTTTTCCTGAAAATGTGAAAGGGGAAATAATCAGGAGAAAAGCTATTGCCCGGTTTGTATAATATGTTGTATTATAAGTCACCATATCAACTGTTATAATAATTGCTTTACAAATACTCTGCCATAATACTTTAGGTAAGCTGACAATTTAATGTTATGGCCTAAAAATAAAACCCGGGGCAAAGGAGGTGATAAATAGCAATACATTTCGCTGACCGTTATCGTTCATGCCGAAAAGGAGAAGCGAAGACAGTGAACGGTAAATTTACCAGTGCAGGTAACCAATAAATATATATAGGGGGTTAGCGATGAAAAAAGGAATAAGCCTACTACTAGCTGTTCTTTTCCTTGCAACCATGATTGCAGTCGGCTGCGCCGAGCCGGCACCAGCCCCGGCTCCAGCGCCAGCCCCGGCTCCAGCCCCAGCTCCAGCACCAGCCCCAGCTCCAGCCCTTGCCGAACCGATAAAGATCGGACACATTCGTCCCCTGACCGGTCACATGGCTATCACCGGTGAACGGATGGCCAGGGCTGCCGATTTTATGTTTGACAAAGCTGGCTATGAGGCTGCCGGGAGACCAATAGAGATAATCGTTGAAGACTCGGGAGCCGACCCTGCTATGGCGGTAGACAAAGCCAAAAAACTGATAGAGCATGATAAAGTATCTATGATAATTGGACCCACCGTCGGTGGTGCCCAGATGGCGGTATCATCCTTCATGAACCAGATTGGTAAGCCTCTCATCTTCACCAACCCGGCTCCGCTGGGGGTTATCATGGAGAAACACCAGTGGACTTTCCAGTGTGGCGGGTCAGAACCCCAGATTTCATCCAGTATGGGACGCTATGCCGCCGAGGAGTTGGGCTACCAGACAGTCACGGTTATTACCGCGGATTGGGCTCCGGGACATGGCTTCATGGAAGGCTTCATGGGAGGCTTCACCGAATTTGGCGGGGAAGTAATACAGCAACAATACCCGCCAGTCCGCTGCACGGACTATGCCTCCTACCTCGCTGCCTTCAAGGATGCCGATGCCGTGGTCGCCTGGTTTGACGGTACCGATTCCATTCGTTTTCTCAGCCAGTTCCATGAGTTCGGCATCCGCAATAGAATGCCTCTGGTAGCCTGTTTCCATGGCTCCTTTTTCGCCCCGTTCATATTGCATGAACTTCCACCAGAAGCAGCCGGTGCGGTTGCCGGAGAATATTGCCCAACACCCTATTCCCATCTCCTTGACACCCAGATAAACAAAGAATTCGTCGATGCCTGGAAGTCAAAATATGATGAACTGCCTGAGGACACCGATACAGGACCTTATGAGGGCGCTATGGTTACCCTGGCGGCTCTTGATGCGACCGGCGGGGATACCACTCCGGCGAAGCTGCGCGAAGCTATCCTTGGCCTGAATCTTGAAGGGCCCCAAGGCCCCATACGCTTTGACCCGGCTACCCTGTGCGCCATCAAGACCATCTATATAGCCCAGGTTGACAAGGAAGACGGGATATTCATCTGGATGCCCGTACATGCTTATGATGATGTTCCGCCATTCGGCTTCGCTCCACCACCTGGTCCCCCACCCGGGAAATAAATACATATCTGGAATAAGTGCTGGGATGGCAGGAACTCTACTGAAAGAGCTTTCAGGCAGAGTGCCTGCCACCCACCACCAATCCCCGGCTTTACGGATAATAGTTAAAACAGGTCAGTATCGGGATTGCTCCGCGAGAACCGGCTCACAATCCCGGTTAGCTATGTTTGCAAATAGTGCCGTAAAGAAAACATGTTATCGACGATAATATTACAGGTTCTGCAAAGAGACATAACCTGAACGTTAAGGAGGACACCTATTACCGCATATGAACGTAATACTGGCTAACCTGTTGATAGGTATATCCTTCGGTTTTATATTGTTCCTTCTCGGTA
>CAYXWH010000014.1:0-30663 GCA_964468755.1 uncultured Dehalococcoidaceae bacterium | reverse complement strand
TGAGAAACAGAAAGATATTTATCGGCATTCTGGCTACTGCGGTGCTATTGACCGTTATCTTTATTTCCATGAAGGCGTATTACGTGGCGGTTGCCCTTTTCGCCGGCACCCTGATCCTGGGGCACCGCGAATTCTGGTCGCTAATAAGAACCAGGAAATTGCCGCCAATTGATGAAAGAATACGGGAAAACTCCGGTAAATCATTACGGAATGGCTTCATCTTCTTTGCCATAGTCACCGTATTTTTAATGCTGGTATTCAGCATAAACCGGACGTGGAGCCCGGATAACCTGCACCTTCTCGGCGGACTATTCGTCTCAACAGGGGTAGCCTACGCTCTTTCCTATCTTTACTACGACCGGGCGGAACCGAAGCTGGGAGGAAGGGGGTTAACCATGATTAGAACATTCTTGCTGGTAGCCGGCATAGCGCCGGCAGTGTTTATCATCAGTGTTTTCCTGCACAACATTATAAGCGGACTACTGGGTGCCGAAGAGCCTGTCTTTTTTATTATCAGCACCATTATCGCGCCTCTGGCGCTAGCGGTTGGCCTGATTGGAAGCCTGGTGATTTTTATCCAGGCCCTTTTCAGCAGCGGCTCATAAGATAAGAATTGGGGCAACAACCACCATGAAAAACCGGATTAAAGAATTACGTTCCAGTTATAACCTGACGCAGGAAAAACTCGCCGAGGTAGTCGGGGTCAGACGGGAGACCATTATCTTCCTGGAGCAAGGCAAATATAACCCGTCGCTGCGACTGGCCTACAATGTCGCCCGGGCGTTGCATACCAGCCTGGACGAGCTATTCATTTTCGATGAGTAAGCACCGGGGAGGAAGGATATAGAGGCAATCTGGGAACCAACCGCTGTCGGGGTCATCAATATTGTCACCGGCGCCTTCTTTTTACTCGACGGTATTGCCGTCATTGGCAGTTACGACCAGCCATTCGGGGTATCAGTAGCCATCAGTGATATAGGAACAGTATAATTAAAGAAATCTTTTCGACGAGGCAGTAGCATGCAGAGCAGCGAAGCAGGCAATCACATCTTTATCAGGCTCTTTCCGGATGAGGATATCTACCATGAATTGCGGGAAGCCTGTGAACAGCACCACGTCACCAGCGCCGTCATCATTTCGGGAATAGGCCAGCTAAAGCAGTTTGAGCTGGGGTACTTCAAGGAAAAGGGCGACTATGTTCCGGAGACATTCGAAAAGCCCCACGAATTGCTTTCGTTAACCGGAAACCTCAGCAAACAGGGAGAAGAATACTACTTCCACATTCACGCCGTTCTGGGGAACGAAGCCAAGCAGGCGGTGGGAGGCCACCTCATCAAGGGTAAGGTTGAGGTGACCAACGAGATTGTATTGATGAAGACCGGTGTGCCGGTACATAGAAAGCACGAAGAAAGCACCGGCCTCAACGGAATGTTCCTCGATGGGTGAGGCTGCCGGGGCGGAGTGGCTGGAGACCAACGATGCTTTTCTACAGCGGTGACTGCCCCCCATTTAATCACCGAAACAGCTTTTTTACTTCCGTGTATTCCGGAGATGGTCGGTGAGCGCCCTTGACTTCTCAAGAACATAGTAGTTAATATAGTTTATAGGAGCAAATCCAGTAAATTTGGGGTGCTATGCTATATCGCTTGTTAAAAGAGCCTCGCCGACCAGCGTTATCACCAGCGGCCCTGCTACCCTTACCGCAGACATTCCGGCAGATGTCCACCAGCAAAGCCAGGAGCGCTGACTTTGGTTAGATTTCCCTTTATTCCTCAAGAGCGTAAATTCTTCGACCTGTTCGAGGCGGATACGGCCAACGCAGTCAGGGCCGCACGCGCGCTGAAGGAGCTGGTTGATACCTGGGTAGATGTGGAGACCAAAGTAAACCACATAGACGAGCTTGAGCACGAAGGCGATACCATCACCCACCGGATTATCGAGCAGCTACACCGCACCTTTGTTACTCCCTTTGACCGGGAGGATATTGCCTCACTGGCCCACTCGCTGGACGACGTGACCGACTTCATTCATGCGACTGCCATGGCCATGTTTACCTATAAGATAGACCGCCCTGCCCAGAGGGCCCTTGAACTGGCTGAAATTATTGTCGAAGCGGCTACTGAAGTGGAGAAGGCGTTTCTACTGCTCCGGCACCACGCCAAGCTGAAACAGGTCCTGGAGCACTGCGTGGAGATTAACCGGATGGAAAACGCGGCGGACCAAATCTACCGCAGCGCCATGGCTGAGCTGTTTGAAGACAACTCTGACATGTCGGCAGTGATCAAATGGCGTGAAATCTACGAACATATGGAGAGCGCAACTGATAGGTGCGAGGATGTGGCTAACGTTCTCGAGGGGATAGCCTTGAAACATGCCTGATTCGTCATTGGTGGCGCTGGTACTCATCATCATTCTCTCCATCGGGCTCGGATTCGCCAACGGGTTCAATGACGCCGCCAATGCCATTGCCACCGCTATTGGCACTCGCGCGCTTACCCCGAGGCAGGCAATCATGCTGGCACCGATTTTCAACCTCCTAGGTGCCGCGACGGGGCTGGCGGTTGCCCAGACTATTGGCAAAGGCATACTGATACCGGAAGCGATATCGTTCACGACAGTAATCAGCGGGGTGGCGGCGGTGGTCATCTGGACGATACTGGCCACCGCTTACGGTATGCCGGTAAGCATCACCCATGGCTTGGTGGCGGGTCTGGCCGCCGCCGGAGTAGCCGCCGTGGGAACCAAGGCAATGGTGTGGAGTGTGCTCCAGCAGGTGCTTACGGCAGTGGTCAGCGCGCCGGCACTCGGTTTCATTGGCGGCTTCGTGCTGATGGTAATTCTCTACTGGCTACTGCGGCGCAGTCCTCCTGACCGATTACGCTCTTCGTTCAGCAAGCTACAGATACTTTCTTCCGCGTTTATGGCCTACAGTCATGGGAAAAATGACGGCCAGATGCCGATAGGCGTCATGACCATGGGACTGGTCATCTATTTCCAGGACCCCGGCTTCTGGGACCGTCTCTCCATCGGCGACCCCATCGGGCGCTGGATAATCATTGTATCGGCACTTGCCATTAGCTCCGGCATGGCGATTGGCGGCTGGCGGGTTATCCGCACCCTGGGCATGAGAGTGACCACGCTACGGCCGGTGCACGGGTTTGCCGCTCAGACCGCAGCCGCGGCGGTTATAGAACTCGCCTCAAACTTCGGTATACCGGTTAGTACCACCCACTGTATCAGCACCTCAATTATGGGGGTCGGTGCCACCCGCCGCCTTTCTGCGGTACGGTGGGGCGTGGCGGGCAACATCGTGGCCGCCTGGGTCATTACCTTCCCGGCCTGTGCCGCGCTCGGTTACCTTTTTTCCTGGCTGCTGACCCACTTTTTCTAAAGACATACGGGCATCCGGCTTTCCGGGACACCATTGTAGGCTCCAGCCACTATTGCGCGCCGTGTCTCACACTGCCCTGAAGACCGGATAAAATTACTTCACCCTATACAGTTACCCGATGAAGTGCCAGGCATGCCTTCCCACCAAGCCGGCTCAGTAAAAATATAATGCTCACCAGCCAGTGATTTACATATAGCCCAGGTCACGCAGGCGGGACATCATCTGTTCCTTGTCCTGCCGGCGGCCGGCCCGCTCCGTGGTATGCTCCAGGTCCTGCTTCCAGGCAGGAACACCCGGCTCGGCGATGGTGCTGGTGGTCTTGGCACCGAGAGACCGGTAGCCCTGTTCATAGAGGACGCAGTACGGAATCTGACAAGCCTGGTAGGTATCCCAGAGCAGCCGCTCCGTAAAGTGCAGGATGGGCTTAATGCGCATGTGCTCCGGGATTAGATGAGCCGCTTCTTTCTTCTCATAGTAATCATCCTGCACCCTGGCGGTCTGCTCGTCGCGGCGCAGTCCCTGGAAAATGGCTTTGACGTTATGCCGCTCGATGTAGGTGTTGAACATGACGGTCTTCATCAGGTGGTTGCCGGTATATGATTCCGCCTCAAAGGGGAAGGAATCTTCGGTGAAGCTAATGCGCTTAAGCTCAGCCCGGTTCCGCTCATTCAGGTCACTCACCTTGACCATATTGTTCAGCTTGCCACCGGCCGCCTTGATGACGTCATCGTTACGGCACCATTCCAGGTCCAGGTCCCACTCCCTGGCATACTTCTCCATGAAATCGTGGATTTCCGTGAAGACGTCAAACTCATCGATGGTCATTACCTTGGGCACCTTGATACCATCTTCCTGACATACCTGACGAATAAGCCACAGCGTTAACGTACTGTCCTTACCGCCCGTCCAGGTAATCGCCATGTCCTCCACCTTGAAACGGTTAAAGGCATCACAGATTACCTCTTTGGACTTGGCAATAGCCTCGTCAACTACCTTCTTCTTCTCCTGCTCAGTCATTTATGGCCCTCCTTTCCTCTTAAGTTCTTAAGTATTATTACCTAACTCACCCATCGCCTCACCCTGGGCTTCAGTATGCTTTTCATCTCATCCGCCTGAGGAGATATAGCTATAATATTGTTTCGTTCTCCGGGGTCTTCTTTCAGGTCATACATCTCCCAGCTGTCAACATTGGCGCGGTAGACTATCTTGAGGTCGCCAGTCCGATAGAAATAGATATCCCGGTCAATATCACCTCCCCTCTTACTGTGCTGGTCAATTGCCTCACCAAAAGCGCCGCTATCCGGATAACCGGCCAGGGGGAGAAGGGAATGGCCGGCAAAATTCGCTACGGGATCAAGACCGAACAGGTGCACTATGGTGGGCGGTATATCAACATTACTTACTACAGTATCACAGGTCCCCGTCTCGTCGGCTCCGCAGATAATCAACGGCATATCAATAAGTTCAGAATACATCTTGTCATCGTGGGAAAGTCCGCCGTGCTCATTGAACTCATCACCATGGTCATTGGTAATAATCAGTACGGTGTTTTCCAGAATACCGAGCTTTTCCAGACTACTCAGAAAGTCGGCGAAATAGGTGTCTATCTCCCGGGCGTGTATATCATACAGCCTTTTCAACATTTCTACATTGACCGGGTCGGAGACGTCCCTCTTCAGCAGAACATTTTCAAACATTGAATACATCTCATCCTGGCTGACGGCAAGCGAAGGGTCAACCAGATCAACGTATTTTTTCTCCGGCATATACGGTTCGTGGACATCCATGTAGTGAAGCCACAGAAAGAAGGGCTTCCGGTTACCACTCTGGCTGTAGGACGTTATCCAGTTAATCGCCTTCTGGTTGACAATGTTCCCTCTCACATAGGGGATACGGGGTTCGACTTCGTCCTGCATCGAGTCGTAAAAAACATCCCAGCCCCGGTTCCAGCCAAAATACTCGCTGATATAGGGGTTGGAGTGAAATGCCACCGTGGTGATTCCGGCATCATGCAACGGCTCTGAAATCAAGGTGCGGTTCGGGTTCAGCCCCCTGGGTTGCCCGTAGTCCAGAAAATACCCGGAACAAAGCAGTCCCGGGAATGACGCCTGGGTATAGGGCCCAACAGTCTGTCCTTTGGTGAAGATGAGGGACCTGTCCTGCAGGGAATCAACCGTTGGCGTCAGTCCTCTCCGGTTGCCGTAAATACCGAGAACATCCTTTCGGGTAGCATCAAGAGTTAACAGAATAACGTTCTTCATTTCTCGCTCCTGCCTTGATAATATTTAACCAGGACATCCACCACTTCCTTTCGGCTGAACTGCTCCGGCGGTCTCTCTCCGCCGGTAAGCATCTCCCGAAGCTTCGTCCCGCTGATTGACAGGTGCTCATCGGCACCGTGGGGACAGGTCTTGGGAGAAGCCATTGAATGGCACTTCCAGCACCAGAAGGTGGCGTCCAGTTTTAACGGCTGTATCTGCAAGTCCCCCGGCTTGAGTTCATCAAATATCTTCTGGGCATCAAAGGGACCGTAGTATGTGCCGACTCCGGCATGGTCACGGCCGATGATAAGATGGCTGCAACCAAAGTTCTGGCGAATAATGGCATGCAGTACCGCCTCCCGGGGGCCACCGTACCTCATCTCCATAGGGTAGACCTTCAGGACTACTTTGTCCGGCGGATAGTAGTTTTCTAAAAGCACTTTATAACACTCCATGCGCACTTCAGCCGGAATGTCCCCGCTCTTCAGCTTGCCGACAATAGGATGGATGAGCAGCCCGTCGCAGACCTCCAGGGCTATCTTGGTCAGGTACTCATGGGAACGGTGCAGCGGGTTGCGGGTCTGAAAGGCGGCTATGGTTGTCCAGCCTTTATCGGCAAATATGGCTCTGGTCTCGGCAGGACGGGCAAACTCGGGAAACCTCTCCGGGTACCCACCCTCATTGAACACCCTGACCGGGCCGCCGAGGTATATATCTCCCTGTTCATATATTTTCTGGACGCCGGGATGCTGCCCGTCGTCAGTGCCAAACACCTTAACCGCTTCCGCTTCTCTATCGTAGTCGTATTTCTCCTGGACCTGCATACTGGCCACAATTTCATTCCCATCAGTATTGACCAGGGCGACTTTCTGTCCTTCTTTGATTTTATCAGCGTCCTCTTTTGCTACCGAAACGGTTATCGGGACCGGCCAGAGCACACCACCGGTCAGACGCATCTCACCTACCACCCGCCGGTAGTCCTCCTTCCCCATGAAGCCCTGAAGGGGGCTGAACGCTCCCATAGCCAGCATAATCAGGTCAGATAACTCCCGGGAGTTTAGCCTGACCCGGGGCAAGGTCCCGGCTTCACTCAGACATTCGTTGCGCTCCTCACCACTCACCAGCAGCGGCAGTAACTTACCCCCATGGGGCATTACCAAATCAGCCATCAGATGCTCCTTAATACATCATATCAATTCTTCGTTAAAGCCGAAACTCACTAACCGCCCCGCATCATACCTGGCAACAACAGGGCGACCTGCGGGAAAGCGGCCATGATGGCTACCACCGCCACCATGCACCCCCAGAAGGGCAGGATGCCGCGGAATATGGTGAATAACGGCACCTCCGGGTCCATACCCTTGGTCACATAGCAGGCGACCCCTACCGGCGGGGTAATCTGCCCGATCATTACCATTAAAACCATTACCACACCAAACCAGACCGGGTCGAAATTAAGAGCGAGTATCGTCGGCATGATAATGGGCAGGGTCAGCAGCATCGCCGGGATGATATTCATGATGCAGCCGAGGATAATATACATAATCACAATGACACCAAAGACAATCCAGCGGGAGATACCCAGACCGGCCACGTACTCGCCGAGTTCGGCGGGCAGGTGCGATTGACCGAGAAAGGTAGCCAGGAAACCAACCCCTATCAGAATAAGCAGGAGCATGCCACAGATTTGAGCCGCTTCCAGGAGGGCGGTAGAGATATCCCTCCACCGGACAAAACCTCTCACCAGTCCGATAATGAGTGCCCCGAAAGCCCCGATAGCACCGGCTTCTACGGGTGTAAACAGCCCGCCATATATACCACCGATAACCAGAAGGAACAAGATGATAACCTCCAGGGTGCCCTTGAGCGAGACAACCTTTTCCCGGAACGTGGATCGTGATGAGCGGGCGTCGGCAACCATTGCCGGGTTCATCCGCGCCTGGATATAAATGATTATCATCATCAACAGTGCCAGCAGCACTCCGGGAACAATACCGGCAATGAACAATTCGCCAATCGACTGCTCGGCGATGACAGCATAAAATATAAACACTATGCTGGGTGGTATCAGAATACCCAGCGTGCCCCCGGCCGCCACACATCCGGTACGCAGGGCGCCATTATAGTTGTGCTCTTTCATCTTGGGTAATGATACTCTCCCCATGGTAGCCACGGTGGCTAAGGTATCACCGCAGACAGCGCCAAAGGCGGCGCAGCCACCAACGGTGGCCATCGCCAGCACGCCGGGCACAGCTCCCAGCCACTTATGCACGGTATTGTAGAGGTTGGCGCCAATGCCTTCCGATGTAGCACAGAGACTACCCATAAGGATAAACAGGGGTATGACAATAAAGAAATAATTAGCCGTGGTAAGATACGGGCTGAGTCCGGCAACGGATAGCGCAGCCGACCAGGAAGAGAGATAATTGATGCCAATAAATCCGGAAACCCCCATCGCATAGGCAATAGGCAATCCCAGAAACATGAGCAATAGCATGAAGACCAGGCCCACGGCACCGGTAGCAATCAGACTCATCTTCCAGGGCAACCAGTCCAGCCATACGGGGATCGTGTAAATGACCAGCGGAATGAGGATAATCAGTATCCCCACAAAAAATTTGGCGGCCACGCGAGATTGGCGGTAGCTTTTAACCACCTCACCCAGATGCTCCAGAAGATCAGCCAGTATCATAATACTCAGTAAACCGGCACCCAGGGTTACCAGAAAGATAGACCAGGTAATAGGTATCTCGAGGACCGCGGTATGTCTGACCAGGTTCTGCAGAGCGTATGGCACGCTGCGCCAGACGATAATCGCGGTAAATACCAGCGCCAGAATGTCGCTGATGGTACTGACTACTGCCATTTTCGGTGCGGAAAACCTGGAGACGACGATTTCAATAATTATATGCCCCTTCCTCATCCCCACGTAGGCAATAGACAGAAAGGTGATGGCGACCATCATAAAGACTTCCACTTCACTGAGACCGGGCACACCGATTGCCAGGATACGCATCACCACATCAGCCACTATTACCAGCACCATTATTACCAGGGCATACATGCCAAAGTTCATTACCCACTTGACTACGGGATCAGTTATTTCATGTATGTAGTTGCTGGTTTTACTGAGCCACACGCGCTTCTTCTCCTTCTGGATAGCTTCGAAGTAGTACCAGGTTACTAACTGGCACTCACGGTTGAAATTACTTCAATCATTCACAGTCTCCGGTTTAGTTCGCCGCCGGGAATTACACCACAATTATCACACAAGGATGCGCGGATTTCATTATGATGCTCGCGCATCCTTGTGTATACTCGGTCTAACCTGGTCCAGGCACCCTACTTGCTTATCGGGTACTGGGGCACATATTCACCCTCGGCTACCAGCTGGTCGCTGTAGCTCAGCGCTTCATCGAGGACTGCCTGAGCCGGTAAGCCTTTAGCCTCCATATCGGAGACCCAGGCTTCCCGTATCGGCATAACCATCTCCACAAACTTGCTCATCTCGGCTTCGGGAAGCTCATAGAAAGTAGCGCCACCTTCAACCATTATTCCACAATCGTGAACAGCGCCCTCATCTAGTGCCATACCGGCAGCTTTTGCCAGCTTGGCTCCGCTCTCGCTAATAATCAGTTGCTGGAGGTCAGCGGGCATACTCTCGAAGACACTGCGGTTAATGGGCAGGGCAAACATATCGTAGTTCATGTTGATGATGGTATGGTGCTTGACAACCTCGGAAACCTTCATGGGCACTAACGGGGCAAGCGGACAAAGGATGCCTTCAGCCATTCCCTTCTCCAGCCCTTCATAGGCATCGTGCATATAGATATGCTGGGGGATGGCACCGGCTTTCTTCAACACCTCAACGCCCCCGATGTTGGGCGTCATCATCTTCTTACCCTTCAAATCATCCACTGCCAGAACCGGCTCATCAACCATGTGGATCTGAAAAGCAGCGCTGACGAAGTGACAGATCATCTTGACCTCGCCAGGGAACTGCGCCTCCCATTCGTTGAACTTTTCCGCCAGATGCCAGGAAACCAGGCTGGCAATGGTGGAGCTGGGGGCAACAAACGGCATTGATACCACCTCGGTCAACGGGTATCTGCCCGGCTCCAGTGGACAGACCACGGTGCCCATCTGCAGGGTATTGGAAGCAATTCCGTCCATTAAACCCTTGGCATCAACCACCCCGCCCTTGTCATAATAGGTTATCTTCAGTCGGCCCCCACTCTTCTCCTCAAGCGCCTGCACGTAGGGCAGGATCGCCTGCTGGGTGAGCACCTGGGGGCGGGGGTGCTCAGCCTGGTAGATTAGCTCTATAGGTTCCTCCGGGGCTGGTGGTGCCGGGGTTGGGGCGGGGGTGGGTGCCGGGGCAGGCGCTGGCTCTGGTTCCGGGGCAGCGCAGGCCCCCAAAATCATGGCGCCCATCAGTACCAATAGCAATGGCAACAGTAATAATTTCCTCAATTTTACCCTCCTTTACAAGTAGTGCTCAAATAGAAATCACTGGTTAGCTATGCCTCATTCTGATTATCGCTTTACCGTCACCCCCTTTCTCACCCATAACAAAAAGCGGTGCCAGTGTCAGCACTGAATACAGCACCGGCACCGGCACCAACTCCTGCACCCGCACCAGCCTCAACATTGAGGCATGGTGGGCATCTGCCGTTTTGTTATCTTTCTTACCACCATACACTACTATTTAACGGTTTACTAGTACTGTGCTCATTAAGGATAAGCTAATCTTCCGGGCGTTACAATCGGGTAAAGACCTGATTTTTGATGGTATCAAGACCCTAATTGGTACTATGATACATCATTATCGTAGCTACATCAATACCGGCATATAACCGATAATGTCACTGGTACCACACCCGGTGCCGATAAACACAGATAATTATCGAACCATTAAGGATGAACTGAAAACAGGAAGGAATGAAGGGATACAGACAGGGCTAGGGGATTATCAGACCTCTGCGGATAGCGTAGCGGACCAGCTGGGTACTATCATGGACCCCCAGCTTTTTCATCAGGTTCAGACGGTGCGTCTGAACGGTGTGAATACTAATCTCCAGGAGACCGGCAATTTCCTTATTTGTTTTCCCTTCCGCAATCAGGTTAAGCAGCTCAAGCTCTCTGCCGGTAAGTCTGTCACTCATCCCCTCACCGGTTGGTTTCTCCTGGCTCAGATAGCCATCCAGCACCTTCTTCGCAATCGGGGGGCCAAGGAAAGCTTCCCCGCGGTAAACCGCCTGGATGGCAGCGATAAGCTCTTGAGTGGGGGCTTTCTTGACCACATAACCCGATGCTCCAGCATAGAGTATCTCACGAATATGTGGCCCGGTCTCATACATGGTCAAAATCAAGATTTTCACTGAAGGGTACCGCTTCTTTATCTCCCGTGTTGCCTGCAAACCGTTCAAATTGGGCATGGCAAAATCCATTAAGACAACATCCGGCTTAAGCTCCGCGGTCTTTCTGACAGCCTCCAGGCCGTCCCCGGCTTCCCCGACGACCTCGATGTCTTCAACGGTATTCAGGTGGCTGTGGAGGCTCTCCCGGAACAAGGTGTGGTCGTCAACAATCAACAAGCGAATCCTGGCCATCAATATGAACCCCAGTCATAGGAACTTATTGGTATTTCCACCTTAACCCTGGTACCCCGGCTGGATGCAGCATCTATCTCCAGCGTGCCTCCACAAATTTCCGCCCGTTCCTTCATTCCAAGCAGGCCCAGATTTTGTTTCCCGCCTGATGAACTGAGATAAGCACCGGCATCAAATCCACTGCCGTTATCTTCAGCGATAAGCACCAACTGTGATTTATTAAACTCCAGCCTGATTTTCGCGGAAGTGGCCTGAGCATGCTTGACCACGTTGGATAATGCTTCCTGGGCTATCCGGAACAGCTCCGTTTCCACAACCGGGGCCGGTCTCCTGCTCCTTAATCCCCTGACCTCCAATGCTATCGGCAAACCAGCCTCCTCAGATAAATACTGGATGTACCATTCTAACGCCTGAGGTAAGCCCAGTTCATCCAGCACCGGCGGTCGCAAACTGAGTGAGAGCCGGTGAAGGTCATCAAAGACGTGGTTGATATGTGACCTGATTACCTGAAGCCTTTCGCGCACCTCAACCATTTCCGGGGGGAAGGTACTCTCCACGTCTTCAAGCCGGAGTCTGGCGGAGAGCAACATCTGGTTGACCTCATCATGTATTTCACGGGCAATTCGGCTGCGCTCTTCCTCGCTGGTAGTGATGAACCTGCCGACCAGCTCCCGGTAAGAGCGCTTACTGTGCCTTAATTCCAAATGGGTCTGTACATCATCTATTAACAGTGAAATCAAGTTACCCAGCATTTCCAGCTGGGTGAGGTCAGCCTCACGGAATGCCCTGTGCCCATCCGTCCATTGCTCCAGGAGAAGAACCCCGAAAGTCCTTTCCCTGAGCATCAGGGGGGTAACCATTATGCCGCGGGTTGGCGGCAGTCCCTTTCTTATTCTGGCACGGCAATCCAGGCTGCTCGGCCGTAACGTTTTTTCCAATTCCATGACCGCCTCAGCCGAGGTGTACAGTAAAGGCTTGCGCAGGGCGTAGCACTGTCCCGGTATCCCTTCTCTGGGGAGAAGGCTGCATTTGATATTTTTTCCAGGATAACCGTATGAGCCTTCCATGGTAATCTGCCGACGGTCTTTGTTATAAAGGTAGATAGCACCGGCATCCGCCCCGGGTAGACCCCACACCACCTTCTCCATTAACTGAGTAAGCTGCTCCTCCAGGCTGGAGTCAAGGTTAAATGTCTTTTCGAGTGCCAGTACCATATCCTCCATTGACACACTCATACAGACGGCTCCTCCCGGTCAATAAACCTTTGCCCGGTCAATTTTTACCGGTTCCATTGTAATACCAGATACAAGCAGTATCAAGTTCAATCCCTTCGGTGGTTGAAACCGGACCTCGTAAAAGGCGAGCCGGCTTTTCCGCACCTTAACCAGGGGTGAAGTTTGACAAAGTGGTATGCAGAGAGGTAAAAATGATGGATTAGACCCGTTAACGGGTACTATGAGAGCAACCGGGTGATAACAGCATGAAAGCCAATAAATTCTACACCAAACGGACCAAAATAGTGGGCACCATCGGCCCGGCAACCAGCACCATGGCCACTATTGAACGGCTTATCCAAGCAGGAATGAATATCGCCCGGCTTAATTTATCCCACGGCAGCTATGAAGAGCATGCTCGCCTTATCAAGGATATCAGAAACCTGAGCCAGTGCATGGGAATTGATATGGCTATCCTGATGGACCTGCCCGGCACCAAGTACCGTATCGGCAAGCTGAAAAGTGAAAAGGTCATTCTGCCCAAAGGGAGTCAGGTAACCCTCACCAGCCGCCAGGTACCGGGTGACGCCTTATTGCTACCGGTAAGCCTGCCCAATCTCGCCCACTATGCGAAAGCGGGGGATACCATCCTGCTCAGTGACGGCGCCATACAGCTTAAAGTGCAGCAGAAGGCAGGTAACGAGGTGATCTGCCGGGTGGAAGCCGGCGGCACACTCACTGAAGGCAGGGGGCTGGTGGTGCCGGGTATGCGCACTTCGCTGCCATTTCTCAATGACAGGCTCCGTGAATACATCCGTTTCGCTGCCCGGCAACAGCCGGATTACCTGGCGCTCTCCTTTATCAGCCATGCCGATGAGATAAGCCAGGTAAGAACCATACTCAGTAGCCTGGGCGCTGATATTCCAATTATTGCCAAGATAGAGCGGGGGCAGGCGGTTGACAACTTTGATGGTATTCTTGCTGTCAGCGACGGCATCATGGTAGCCCGCGGTGACCTGGGCGTGGACATTCCCCTGGAGCGCGTACCGCTGGTGCAAAAGGTGATTATCCAGAAATGTAACCAGGCCGGCAAGCCGGTAATCACCGCCACCGAGATGCTGGAGTCAATGGTCACTTCCGCCCGGCCTACTCGAGCCGAGGTTACCGATGTAGCCAACGCAATTTTCGACGGCACCGATGCCACCATGCTCTCTGCGGAAACCGCCATTGGCAAGCACCCGGTCGCCGCCGTAAAAATGATGGCGAAAATTGCCCGGGAAGTCGAAAACAAACTCCCCTATGAGCGCATGCTGACCCAAAGGAGCGGATGGCTGGAGCGCAAGACGGATGAACTGATTGGCTATAACGCCTGCCATACTGCCCATAGCCTGGGGGCGGTAGCCATTGTCGCCTTCACCGCCTCGGGCAGTACTGCCGGCCGGGTATCCAAATACCGGCCGCAGGTACCCATCATCGCTCTTACCCCCAGCAGTACCGTCGCCAGGAGACTGGTGCTGCGCTGGGGGGTCTATCCTGCCCAGATACCGGGAGTTACCTCGGTGGATGAACTGTTTACTGCCGGAGCCCGGACCTGCCGTGACCTGGGACTGGTTAAACCGGGCGACCTGATTGTTATTACCGGGGGCATTCCGATAGGGATAACCGGTTCCACCAACCTGCTGAAAGTAGAGCAGATTACCTGATTGTCAATGGCGCCGGCTCCGCTCTCGAAGCCAGCGCAACCCATCAAGACGGCTGGTGGCGGGGCTACGTGGTGGGGTCTTTTTAACTGGATTCCGGCGGAACCTGGACCGGCATGCTGAGGTAATTTTCAACCACCTTACGGAAATGATATCCGTAGACCGCCAGACTTATTGATATGGGGAACTTCTTTGGCGACTTCAGCAGAGTGGAAAGAATTAGCTTCCAGTAGTATCTCCGGCCCGGACCCATTAAACCCAGATACCAGATAGACTGAACAAAAGCACGGATATGGTAGAACTGCAATTTCCCACTGAACCGGCGCCGGGGCCGGTACTCCGCCAGAAACGTCCTCACCCGCTCATAATAATGCACCGGTGAATAAATGGTCTCCAGGATGCTCCGGTAACCATTAATCAGGGTCTCGTATTTCATCCTGGGAACGAAGTTCAGGGAACAGTCGGTATTATCACCGCTGAAAACCTTTACCAAACGGTTTTCCTGCTTCAAACGCTGGTAGAGCCTGGTACCCGGCGGAGCATTGAGCAGACCTACCATGGCGGTGACGATACCGCTCTTCTGAATGAAGTTTATCTGGTTCCGGAAAATGGAAAGCGGGTCACTGTCAAAACCGACGATAAATCCTCCCTGCACCTCCATACCGTAGTTCTGTATCTTTTTTACCGAAGCTACCAGGTCTCGGTTCTGGTTTTGAAACTTGTTACATTCCATCAGGCTCGCTTCGTTGGGCGTCTCAATGCCGACAAACACCGTGTTGAAACCCGCATCCACCATGAGGTTCATCAGTTCCTCATCATCAGCCAGGTTTATAGATGCCTCCGTAGAGAGCGCAAACGGGTACCGCTTGCCCTGGCGCCACTCAATAATTGCCGGCAATGTCTCCGTCTTCAGCTTCTTCTTGTTGCCGATGAAGTTATCATCAACAATAAAGACACCACCCCTCCAGCCTCCGGCATAGAGCGCATCCAGCTCAGCCAGTATCTGGCTTCGACCCTTGGTACGGGGAAGATGACCATTAAGCAGGACTATATCACAGAATTCACAGTTAAACGGACAGCCACGGGAATACTGGAGGCTCATTGATGAGTAGTGCTTCATGTTGATAAGCGACCACATCGGCACGGGCGTCCGGCTGAGTTCCGGTTTTTCACTGGTCTCATAGATATGCTCTGCCTTGCCCTTCGCCAGGTCATCCAGGAAGCGCGGCACGGTAACCTCGCCCTCACCCAGCACCAGGTGGTCCACATCCTCGAACTCCTGGGCCTGTGGCTCCATGGTAAACAGCGGACCACCGGCAACCATTTTGGTGCCCAGCTGCCGGCACCGGGTAATAACCTCCCCTGCGGACTGCCGCTGCACCGCCATGGCGCTGATAAACACGTAGTCAGCCCAGCGGATATCCGTATCGGTCAGGCGTTCTATATTCATATCGACCAGTCTTTTTTCCCAGTCGACGGGGAGCATAGTGGCGACGGTTAGTATGCCCAGCGGCGGGAAAGCCGCCTTCTTGGCAGCAAATTTTAAAGCATGTTTGAAGCTCCAGAAGGTGTCCGGGTATTGCGGATAGACGAGGAGTATCTTCATATCGGGCTCCTTTACCCTGGGGTTTTATACTATATCTTTAATTATACCAATTTCCCGGTAATCCAAGCAAACTGACCATCTGTTCAGTCGTTTTGATTATAATATCACAGCCAACCCCGGCGAGTCTATTCCCGGCTCTAGCTCATTCCGCGGAAAAGTGGCATGGCTTGCCGGAATCCATATCCGTTGTCGAGTTGAATCCAAGGCGGCTCCGATGCTAATATGATAGCGGCTCTGGTATTAACTGACAATATCAATAATGGTAATCTAATACGATGATAAACTGGCAGGTAACCGCAACCACAATTTTATGTGATGCCGTGGATGACGAAGTAACCATCATGGTATACCAGGATGGGTCAGTGAGATGCACCGGTTACCAGAAGTACGGCGAGCCGGCTAAGGATACAGCCAAATTGCTCAGGGCGAAAAGTAAGCGGCAAGCCCGGGAACTTGCCTGTGAAGGGCTGGGCTGCTCCCGGATAACCGACTACAAGAACAAGTTGCTCGCCGAGGAGACAGACCCTTGTCAGCAGTAGGCAGCGAAAAAGGGGTTAAGATAAAAATTGACAACCTCTCCCTTACCTTTGGCGGCGTGAACGCGCTGATAGATGTCAGTGTGGATGTCCGGGATAATGAGATACTGGCTATCATCGGACCAAACGGCGCCGGCAAAACCTGCCTGCTCAACTGCATTAACGGCTTCTATAAACCGCAAGCAGGGGAAATCCATTTTGAGGGAAAGCGGATAACCCGCATCCGACCGGATAGAGCGGCCCGACTGGGCCTGGCGCGAACGTTCCAGAATATTGAGCTCTATACCGGGCTGAGCACCCTGGACAATTTAATGGCCGCCCGGCATGTCCTGATGAAGCAGAACGTGTTCAGTAGCGCTCTCTACTTCGGCTGGGCACACCGGGAAGAAATCGAACACCGCAAGGTAGTGGAGGACATCATCGACTTTCTGGAGATAGAGCCCGTCAGGAAAACAGTGGTGGCAACCCTCCCCTACGGAATGCGGAAGCGGGTGGAGCTGGGTAGAGCGCTGGCGCTGGAACCGAAGGTGCTGCTCCTGGACGAACCCATGGCGGGAATGAACCTGGAAGAAAAGGAAGACATCGCCCGCTTTATTATTGACATCTTTGAAGGACAGGGAAATACCTACCCGGAATCACCGGTACTCCGGGACGGCGTGAACTGTATTGTCCTCGTTGAGCACGATATGGGCGTGGTGATGGATATTGCCGACCGGATTGTGGTGCTGGACTTCGGCCGGAAGATTGCCGAGGGTACCCCGGAGGAAATCAGGAACAATCCCGAGGTTATCGCCGCCTACCTTGGCGAGGAACACGGGTAGTTAACCGGCTCAGTCCCATTTCCGCTTGTCAACCAGTACCTGGTGTTCTTCCGGAATGGTCCCCCCCGCCACGAACGTAATCCGGTCCGGTTTGACCCGGCAGGCATCCTGAAATCTCCGGTTCAACTCATCTATTAAACCTTCCCTATCCACTGCCTCGTCAGCCAGTTCAACGTTCAACGTCATCTCATCGCGGTGCCCTTTTCGGCCAATCACTATCTGGCAACGGGAGACCGGCGTGACGTTGAGGACAGCATTCTCCGCCTGCCTGGCGACGATAAACATTCCCCTCACTTTTACCGCGTCCCCGGTGCGCCCCATGATGCCGGTGAGCCGATGGGCGGTGCGGCCGCAGGGACAGGGGTCAGTACTATATGAGGAAATATCGCCGGTGCCGAAACGGACAAGCCCCCAGGTCCTGTTATGCAGGGGAGTGACCACAATTTCGCCCGCCTCCCCGGGACCCAGCTGCTTCCCGGTCTCCGGGTCAACAATTTCCACCAAGTATTCATCCATGAGATGCATGCCTGACTTCTGATGGCACTCGTAGGCAATGGCACCCCCCGGCTCGGTCACCGCGTACGCCTGCGCCGTCGACAGCCGGTAGTCCTCTTCAAAGGTCTTCCGCAACGTTGGCGGCAGCATCTCCCCGGTAAACCAGGCGCGCTGGAGGGTAAAATCACGGCAGAAGTCATGCCCTATTTCTTCGGCCCGCTTGATGACCGTCATCAGGAAGGATGGTGTCCCCACGAACCCGGTAACCTTCAGGTCACGCATGGTCTGGACCTGAATATCAGTGTTGCCGGTCCCCATCGGTATGGCGGTAGCCCCGCAGTCCCGGATAGCTTCATGAAACAGGATGCCGGCGGGAGAGAGGTGGTAGGTAAAGGTGTTGACCACTCTATCCCCTTTTCGGAAGCCAGCCGCCCAGAACGACCTGGCAAACCACTGGATGCCGGAATGCTGGATCGGCTCATATACCGGACCGGGAGAGAGGAAGACACGTTCCACGTCTTCCTGAGGAATAGCCAGGAAGCCCCCGTAGGGCGGCTGTTTCTTCTGTAGTTCAATAAGGTCAGTCTTGCGGGTGATGGGCAGCTTCTCCAGGTCGGTTACGGTTTGTATCTGGTGGGGACCAATCCCCGCCCGGTCAAACAGTTGCTTTATCGCCGGGGCATGGTGATAGGCATGGTCAACCGTCTCCGCCAACTTACGATTCTGGTATTCTTCCCGGGCGGCGGGAGACATTGTCTCCAGTTCGTCGAAATATTCATCCGGTTTACCCTTTATAGCCATCTCTTCCGCCTCTTGTAGTGTTTTACCTCGCGGTAGCTCTTTTTCGTCCCCATAGCCGACAGACCTATGTAGAACTCTTTCACATCCTCGTTATTGCTCAGAAAATCAGCGCTGCCGTCAAGGACGACACGACCGTTTTCCATCACATAGCCATAATTGGCAATACTGAGGGCAATGCGGACATTCTGCTCGACGAGCAGTACCGAGGTCTTCTGCTCGGTATTGAACCGCCGGATAATATCGTATATTTCCTCGACCAGCAGCGGCGCCAGACCCAGCGAAGGCTCGTCAAGCATCATCAATTGCGGCGTAGCCATCATAGCCCGCCCGATAACCAGCATCTGCTGCTCACCCCCGGAGAGATAGCCGGCGGTGTTCCGCCGCAGGTCCTTGAGTCGCGGGAAGTAATGGTACACCATTTCCAGGTCCCGCTTCACCGCCTGACGTTCACGACGGTGATAGGCGCCCACCATCAGGTTCTCTTCCGTGGTAAGGTGCCCGAAGACACGCCGTCCCTCCAGCGCCTGGATAATACCGAGTTTGCCAATCTCTTCCGCGCTTTTCCGGTCTATTCTCTCGCCGTTCCACTCGATACTACCGTCGGTTACCTCACCCTCTTCCACGTGGAGCAGCCCCGATATCGCCTTCAGGGTGGTGCTCTTACCGGCACCGTTAGCCCCCAGCAGCGCCACTATCGAGCCGTCCTCCACATGCAGAGAAACACCGTGCAGCACCCGTATCACATTGAGATAGGTAACCTCAATATTGTTTAACCTGAGCATATTCCCGCCTTGTCCGGTGGGAGCCCGGCAGACCCGGGCTCCCACCGGACTACAAACTTATACTGCTTACTTGCCAAACCACTCAAATTCTTCATACCTGACCAGCGGCGCTTCAATCCATTCGGTTACCGAGACAATAGTGCCGTTCTGCACCTGGAAGACCTTGAGTAAATTGGACAACCGGTTATCACCCGACGTGTAGCTGACCGGCCCCTGAAGACCTTCGACATCGTAGCCTTTCAGTTTCTGGATACCCTGTGTCTCAATGGCCCGCCATGACTCCACATCGCCCTGCGACAGCACGTCATAGCCGACGTTATCCAGGGCTACCCGTAATATCTCCGCCATAATCAGGCTCTGCGCCCAGGCGGTAACATAGTCGCCATTGCCCTCGTCCTTGGGGTGCAGCTCGCGGCAGTATTCGGCCACTTTCGCCATGCCGGGGACATCATCGCCCCAGCTCGCCGAGGGAAAGACGCCGTAGACACCCTCGGTAATATCCGCACCGCCAATATCAACCAGCGCCTTGGTCATGGCAGCATGACCGCAGCCAATGGTTATGTCGGGGTACATTCCCAGCTCAACGGCATTTTTAATGATGACCGCCGCCGGCTTTGGAGTGCTGGCGATGTAGAGCACATCAGGGTTTTGTGCCTTGATACGG
Organism: uncultured Dehalococcoidaceae bacterium; assembly: GCA_964468755.1. Classification (GTDB taxonomy): domain Bacteria; phylum Chloroflexota; class Dehalococcoidia; order Dehalococcoidales; family RBG-16-60-22; genus CAYXWH01. The sequence continues at coordinate 10,780 of CAYXWH010000014.1, read as the reverse complement.
GTCAGGGATTCCACCTCGGATATGGTAGTCGTGGTGTGTTCCTCTGAAGGCAGCAGCTCGATGCCAAGCTCACCGGCATACGCCTTGGCGGCATCCAGCGCCCCGTAGCCGGTGGTATTATTGAGCAGGTGCATCGCCATCTTTGGCTTGCCGGGACCCTTCCATATATTCTCCACGTAGTACTTGGCAAACGCCGTCCAGTCGTCACCGTAATCCGGCAGCTGTCCGTAGATATGCTTCGGGGGGCGGTGCAGGTTGGGGGCGTTAAAGCAGACGAGGCCCGGGAACTCCGCCCGGTTGGCAATTTCCATGCTGGCGGTCATCATCGCCGATGATGAAGTGGCATACATTAAACAGCCGTCATTCATAAATTTCTTGACGTTGGTGACTACCTTGGCGGCATCATAGCCATTATCCAGCCATACCACCTCAATCGGATAGCCGTTAACACCGCCGCGCTCCTCATTGATGTATTTCCAGCAATCGAGGTTGGCATGCCCCAGGGGAGCCCCCTTCTCAGCAGCGGGGCCGGTTGACGGGGTGCTGATGCCTATCTTCAGGGTCTTCACGTCCGCTTCGCCACCCCCACAGGCGCTGAGTGCGGGCAGTGCCATCAGCACCAACGCCAGGCAGAAAAGCCCGATGATGATTGACAGTTTTCTGTCTTTCATAATAATTCCTCCTTACCTTTAAGTAACTGTACCCGGTTTCATTGCCGAAAGCTACATGCCATATCCCCCCTTATATTGCCACTATATCAATATGAGAATGGCCATAACCTATAGGCGGCCTTAAATAACGCCCAGCGGTGGGCAATACCGCGCGGCTCCAGTACCAGAAACAGGACAATTACCAGACCAAATAACATCGGGGTGACACCGGTGGCAAAGCCGGCGGGCATGGCGGTGAATGACTTTTCCAAAAAGGGAACGAGTTCTACCGTCAATACCTGCTGGAGCAGCCGGATAAAGACCACGCCCAGTATCGGGCCCAGTGTGGTCCCCAGGCCACCAATAATTATCATGCCGACATACAATATCGACTCGGTAAGGCTGAACTGTTCGGCGTTGAGAAAGCCAATCCAGTGGCCAAGAAGCGCGCCGGCTATCCCGGCATAGAAACAGCCAATGAAGAAGGCGAGCAGCTTGTAGTAAAGGAGGTTCACCCCCATCACCTCCGCCGCCAGGTCATTGTCCCGGATGGCAATGAAAGCCCGGGCTATTTTGGTCCGCGCCAGATTCTTGGCGATAAAGGTGCCGATAACGGCGATGGTGATGATGAGATAGAACTGGCTCATCTCGCTCTTGAAGACAAGACCGCCGATGGACGCGTACGGCACCTCGATGCCGGTAAAGCCTCCGGTTACCGACCAGTGGTTAATAATCCAGATAATGATGAACTGGGCAGCAATGGTGGTGATTGCCAGGTAAAAGCCCTTTACCCGTATTGAAGGCAGCCCGAAGATAATGCCGATAATCCCGGCGACAAGACCGGCGCCAATGAGCCCCACCAGAAAAGGAAGCTCCAGTCGATTGGTGAGAATTGCCGTGGTGTAAGCCCCCACGGCGATAAAGCCGGCGTGACCTATGGAGAGCTGACCACAGTAGCCGATGAGAATGTTCAATCCGAGGGCAGCAATCAGGGTAATGCCAATCAGATTGGCTACTCCCAGCCAGAAATTGCCGAGATATAGCGGGGCGGCAAAGAGCAGCACTATAAAACCGATAAATAGTGCCCAGTGGGTCTTGGTGCGCAAAATCGCCATGTCCCTGGCGTAGGTATAGTTGCGTACTCCACAGGGCAAACTCATCAGGCTATATCCTCTCTATGCGGACTTCACCAAAAAGTCCGTAGGGTTTGATCATCATGACGATAATAATGATTATGAAGGGAATAATGTCCCGTATGCCGGCCCATAAAATGGGGGTGAGGTAGCCCCCGCCCAGGCTCTCCGCCAGCCCGATTATCGGTCCGGCAACGAGGGCTCCCATAAAGGAGTCCAGACCGCCCAGGATAACCACGGAGAAGGATTTAAGTCCGGTCTCAACCAGTCCGTGGGTAATCCCGCCGATACTTGAGATGAGGATACCGCCGATGGCGGCGACCACACAGGCAAACATCCAGGAGCGGGAAAACACGGTGGTCACCGGAATCCCGCAGGCCTGAACCGCCATCTGGTCGTCGGCAGTGGCTCTCATGGCAACGCCCATCTTGTGATAACGGAAAAAGGCGGTGAGCAGGACAAAGACTGCCAGGCAAATACCGGCTACCCAGATATACTCCTGAGAGATAACCGCCGGGCCGACATGGACTACCGCTCTGGGGAACAGGCGGGGCAGGGCGTCAACACTCCACGGCCAGATAAAGTTAACGATTCCCTCAATAAAATACCCTATCCCCAGCGTGACCGCAATCAGCGCCAGAATCGGCTGGGCTATCAGTGGACGCAGCGCAAAGCGCTCAATTACCCAGCCCAGAAACAGTGCAAAAAGAATTACAATCGGGAAGGCAAGCCACAGGGGAAGCCGTGCCTGAACCAGCATACTGTAGGTAAACCAGGAGGAAAGCAATACTATCTGTCCCAGCGCCAGATTAGCCACACTGCTTGATTTCCACACAATGACAAAGCCGAGGCCAATCAGGGCATAGACCATACCCACTGCCAGGCCGGTAATCACAAACTGAACGAATTCAGCCATTTAGCTGTTCTCCCCTTCCTCGATATTCCTTACCCTGATGGTGGTGTCCACCGTTCCCTCTCTCCCGTCACGGTAGGTGACGTGAGCCCTGACATCGATTTCACCGCGACCGTCATAGACAGCGTCAATCAGCTCCTTATACCGTTCCTCCATAAACTCGCGGCGCAGCTTCCGGGTACGGGTAAGCTCAGCCTCATCCGGGTCAAACTCCTTGTGCATCAAAACGAACCGGTTTACCCGGGATGCCTCCGGCAGGTATCCGTTTACCCGGGCCAGGTCCTTCTGCACCAGGCCGGCTACTTCCTTCTTCTGGGAAAGGTCAGCAAAGGTGGTATAGGGGATATGGTTACGCTCCGCCCATTTCCCCACCATGGTGAAATCGATATTGATTATCGCCGAAACAAAGTCCCTGTCCCGGCCGCCGATAACCATGGCATCCTTGATGTACGGACTGAACCTGAGCCTGCCTTCAATGTACTGCGGAGCGTACTTAACGCCGGAACGCAGCTCACCCATGTGGTCGAGTCGGTCCATGAATATCAGCTGTCCTCGCTCATCAATATGGACGGCATCTCCGGTCTTGCACCAGCCATTGGACAGGACAGCGGCCGTTTTTTCAGGGTCTTTATGATAACCGCCGAACATACAGTCGCTTCTCACCAGCAGCTCGCCCTCATCGGTTACCCTGACCTCGGCGCCGCGTGCCGGCCGGCCGACACTTTCAAAATATATCTCTCCCTTACCGTGGCAGGAGATAAAGCCGGCTTCAGTGCTGGCATAGCTTTGCCTCAGTTCAATACCGACGGCATGAATCAGTTGAAAGGTATCCAGGCTCAATACCGAGCTCCCGGTGACGGCAAACTTCACGTTACTCAGCCCGAGGCGGTCTTTCAGTGGCCGGAATAAAAAGGCATAGGCGATTCTATGGAGCAACCGCCACAACAGGTTTGGCTGCCTGCCCTTAAAATTGCCATCCGCGATTTTGCGTCCCGCCGGCAGGAAGAGGTGGTACACCAGACGCTTCAGGGGATGGGCATCCATAATTTTTACCTGAATCTCGCTGACCAAGCTCTCCCACTGCCGCGGACCGTAGATTACGAAGCTGGGACCAACCTCCCGGGTATCCTCGGCAATGGTCTCCGGCTCCTCGGGAAAGTTAAGCCGGGCACCGGTCAGCAGGTGGGGAATGGTGGCGAAAAAGCTATCCCCTACCCAGGCGGCGGGGAAGTTGGAAACCAGGTCATCGTGCTCGACGAGCGGGAAACGATTGATAAAGCCGGTAGCGGTATTGATTAATGACCGGTGGGTAAGCACCGCCCCTTTGGGTAAGCCGGTTGTCCCGGAGGTATAGTAAATAAAGGCGGCATCATCACCGGTCCCCTTATCGACATTCCGCTCGAACAAACCCGGGTGAACGGCATCATATTCCGCACCCATACTCAGTACCTCATCGAAGCTGAGCAGGATGGGGTCATCGTAGTTTCTCAGACCTTTGGGGTCCCAGTAAATGACCCTGTTCAGCAACGGCAGCTTGTCCTTTATCTCCAGGAATTTATCTGCCTGCTCCTGGTCATTGACGATGGCAAACCTGGCACCGGTATGAGCGGCAATATATTCCACCTCGGATGGGATTGAGTCAACGAAAACTCCGGTGGCAATCCCGCCGGCGGCCTGGGCGGCAAATTCCCCCCAGAACCATTCCGGCTCATTATCCCCGATGATACAAACCACATCGCCCGGTTCCAGGCCAAGACTTATCAGTCCCAGTGAGAAATCTTTCATCTTCCGGTAGTAGTCTGCCCAGGTATATTGCTGCCAGATGCCAAAATTCTTCATGCACATGGCAGTGTGGCTGCCCCAACGTTCCCGATTTCGCCGGATAATCTTGGGAATGGTATCGCCGTTTTCCATTTTCGTTTACCCTGGCTCTCCTTTGTCGCCTGTATAACCAATAAAAACACCTCCGCTCGGGAGGTGTTTATTTTTAATCACTATAAAGACTATTACTACTATATCAGCTACGCATAGAACTACCTCCCAAGCGCACCCCCGTGCGCTCGGTAAAGACGAAGTCAGTTCTCTCCATACTACGATAGACTATCACTCTGCTTCTCGCCCAGTTTAACGTAATCCAAATAACGAGATAGTCTAGCATAACCAGATTTAACCTGTCAATACCACCCCTTCACTTTGGTCACGGACAGCTAATGCCCTATTGACAAACATGTCTCTCACAGCTACATAATAGGACTAACATGCTGCAGAGAGGAGGGAGCCATGCCCATTTATCTAATGCTGACCACCCTCACCGACGCCGGGAGAAAAGCCATACAGGAAGACCCGGAGAGCCTCAGGGATATTAACAAAGAACTGGAATTTATGGGAGTCAAGTTACTCGACCAGTACGGCTTACTGGGGCAATACGATTTCGTCAATCTACTGGAGGCGCCCAGTAATGAGGCTATGGCCAAGCTGGCGATAAGACTGAGCGCCAAAGGCACGATGCAGACGCTCACCCTGAGCGCCATCTCACTGGAAGACCTGATAAATACCCTCAAGGAAAGGACGACTCCGTGGTAGCCTTTCCGTAGTTTCCGCCCGGATATCCGTTCAGTAAGGTGTAACTCAAAAACGCCAGCCTCCTTGTAACTTCTACGGAATTATTGTATAGTATTTGTAAAATAGAATAGGCGATCAGGGTGCCCGAGCACGAGCGAGGGCCTAAGTGGAGAGCAAGCCGGCGCAAATCCGGCGCGGCCGCGCCGCTGTGATTGATGGCAAGCCATCAAGAGCCAGAACGCCAGCCCTGAGAAGTCCTACAGCACTCCGCGGGGAGGGGTAGGGTATTTTTATTACATATCCCCTCGTCTGCAGGCGAGGGTTTTTATTTTCCGTAAAGCCGGGGAAGGGGAGACAATGAGACACAAACCAGCACTATGGGGCACACTTTCTTTACTACTCGCTCTGGCAGTAAGCCTTTTACCGGGCTGCGCTACGGCACCGGAACCGGCAACACCGCCGGAAACCACAATTACCGACCAGCTCGGCCGGGCCGTCAGTTTGAACGCCGTCCCGCAGCGGATTATCTCACTCGCCCCGAGCAATACCGAGATACTGTTCGCCCTGGGGCTTGCCGACCGGGTAGTGGCGATAACCGATTACTGTAATTACCCGCCGGAAGCCAGTGCAAAACCCAGTATCGGCGGTTTCAGCACGCCCAATATCGAGGAGATAATTGCCCTTGCCCCTGACCTGGTACTGGCCACCTCCATCCATGAAACGGAAATTATCCCACAGCTTGAGGCGCGGGGCATTACCGTCTTTGCCCTGAACCCGAAGACAATCGACCAGGTGCTGGCGGCGATTTCCCTGGTGGGGAGGGTTACCGGGGCTGAGCCAGCCGCCGCAGGAATGGTAGCCGAGTTGCAGCCAAGGATTAGCTCGGTGACCGACCGCACCCGAAATCTATCCGCGGAGCAGCGACCGGCGACCCTGTACATCGTCTGGCATGACCCGCTGATGATCGCCGGCACCGGGACTCTACCCCATACACTGATTGACCGGGCAGGCGGTACCAATATTGGCCACAAAATCAAGGATTACGGCGATATCAGCCTGGAAGCGGTGATTGATGCTGACCCGGCGGTGCTCATTGCCGGGACTGGCCATGGGACCGGTGCGGACGCTCCCTTTCAGTATATTCAAAACGAGGCGAGACTGAGGGATACTACGGCGCGCCAGCAAGACAACATATATGCCATCAACTCTGATTTGCCCGGTCGCGGTGGGCCGCGCATCGTCGATGCCCTGGAACAGTTTGCCCGATTCATCCATCCGGAAGTATTTAAATAATACTATGGGGTTATAAATGGCGATAAGACCGGCTTCTTATCCACCGACATCCCTTTTACGTTCACAGCACACCCGCGTTTACGGCATCGTCGGTTTGTCTGTCCTGCTGCTGGTCGCCGTGGTCCTGGCGACTACCATCGGCAGCGTGCACATTCCGCTGCTGACCACCTTCCGTATTCTGGTGGACAAACTTCCGCTGGTGGACATCGTGCCCAACTGGACCAGCGCCCTCAGCACCATAGTCCTGGAAATACGGCTGCCGCGGGTCATCCTGGCCGGGCTGGTCGGTGCTGCCCTGGCTGTCGCCGGCGCCACCTACCAGGGACTGTTCCGCAATCCCCTCGCCGACCCCTACCTCATCGGAGTGGCGCAGGGAGCATCGCTGGGGGCGGTAATCGGCTTTTTGCTCCCGGTTAGCTGGTCGGGCGCCGGCTATGGCATTATCCCCCTGCTTGCCTTCACCGGGGCACTGGTCAGCACCGCGGTAGTCTACCTGCTGGCACGGGTAGGCAAGACGCTGCCGGTAACCACCCTCATCCTGGCCGGTGTCGCCCTGGGCGCGCTGTTAGGCTCTATCGTCTCCTATCTCATCATCTCCAGCGGCGAAAAAATGCACGGCATTATCTTCTGGCTGATGGGCAGCTTTTCCCTGAGCCAGTGGTCGGAGATAGCCGTTGTCCTTCCTTACGTGGCACTGGGTACTGCCGTTATCCTCCTCTTTTCCCGGTTGCTCAACGTTATGCAGCTTGATGAAGAGCAGGCACAGCAACTCGGCGTCAACGTGGAGAGGCTCAAGCTGGTCCTGCTGGCGGCAGCCACCCTGATTACCGCCGCCAGCGTTTCCTTTGTGGGGACCATCGGCTTTGTCGGTATCATCATTCCACATGCCGTCCGCCTCGTCTGGGGCACTGACCACCGCTTCCTGCTGCCCTTCTCCGTGCTTACCGGCGCCATCTTCATGATTCTGGCTGACCTTGTCGCCCGTACCCTGCTGGCACCAACCGAACTGCCTATCGGCGTCATTACCGCCATCTGCGGGGCGCCGTTTTTCCTGTATCTGCTGAAGCGGCGAAAGAAGGCAATTTTCTGAGGCAAAAATGATTACTATCGAAATGCGCCATAGCTCACTTGGCTACGACCGTAAAGTAGTGCTGGAAGACATCACCCTGCAAGCGCTACCCGGAGAAATGGTCGGGCTTATCGGCCCCAATGGCTCGGGCAAGTCGACCATAATCCGGGCGTTAAGCCATGTTATTGCCCCCCGCTGCGGCCAGATACTTCTCGATGGTCGGAACATTTCCCGTATAGGCAGGCGGGAGCTGGCACGCCTGGTCGGTGTTGTCCCGCAGATGCCGCTGCTGCCCAGCACCTTTACCGGCTTTGAGATAGTGCTTATGGGGCGGAACCCGCACCTCGGCTTGTTCCAGCAGGAAGGAGCCGAAGACCGGGAGATTGCCTGGCAGGCAATGGCAAGGACCGGAACACAGCCGCTTGCCCACCGCCGGATAAACGAGCTTTCCGGCGGTGAGATACAGTGTCTGCTGATTGCCCGCGTTCTCGCCCAGGAGACCAGCGCCATCCTGCTCGATGAACCCACCGCCAATCTGGACATCGGCCGGCAGGGGGAAATCCTCAACCTTATCAAGCAGCTGTGCGCTGAGAACAACCTTGCGGTCCTGGCGTCGCTCCACGACCTTAACCTGGCAGCACAGTACTGCCACCGGCTCATCCTGATACACAACGGCCGGATACATGCCGATGGCACGCCGACTGAAGTTATTACCGCCGGCAATATCAGCGAGGTCTATGGCGCCAAAGCCTGCGTCTATACCCACCCGGTGAACGGGCTGCCCACCGTCCTGCTCAACGGCAACAGCCACCGGTCTATCCTGAGGGAAGGAGTGTAATATAACGGCGTGGAATTGCTACCAATGTTACTGCTGGCACTGGCCCTTGACCTGGCTTTCGGGGAGCCACCCAATGCCATCCACCCGGTCGCCGGGGTGGGAAAGGTCATCGGGCTGCTGGAAAGGGGCAACCGAAGGCAATCTCCGGCAGTACAGTTCGGCTATGGCATTTTTATGGTGGCAGTAACTCTGGGGATATTCGTAACCCCGGTCTACTATATCCTGGTCTCCCTGCGGGATGTTCACTTAGCGGGCTATGTGATTGTCGGCGCGGTGCTGCTGAAACTGACCTTCTCCCTGCGGGGACTGAGGCAGGCAGCCAACAGGGTAAGGAACCGGCTACAGGAAGACAAGGTAGCAGAAGCCCGCCACGAACTGCGCGCCATGGTCAGCCGGGACACGCGGGACTTACCCGGGCCGCTGCTGGTATCAGCCACCGTGGAGTCAGTCGCCGAAAACACGGTGGACAGCTTCATTGCTCCCCTGTTCTACTTCCTGCTGTTCGGTGTTCCGGGCGCCGTTGCCTACCGGGTGATAAACACCCTGGACTCAATGGTCGGCTACCACGGGAAATACGAATACCTGGGCAAGTTTGCCAGTCAACTGGATGATATCCTTAACTACATACCGGCGCGGCTGGCGGCACTGCTGCTTTTCCTGGCGGCATTCGTTTCCCGAAAGAACAGCCGGGCATCGTGGCAGATAGCTTGCCGGGAACACGTCAAGACCGAAAGCCCCAACGCCGGCTGGCCGATGGCAGCCACCGCCGGCGCCCTCAACGTGCAACTGGAAAAAGTGGGGCAGTACCGGCTTGGCAAGCCGGCGAAACCCCTGGTGCCGGAGACAATCGATGCCTCACTGGGGCTGACCCAAATCGCCATGGGTTTCTGGATACTTATTTGCTGTATAGTGGGGGTGACGTACTTTGTCCTTGCCGCCTAGAGATGAAATAGTCAATCTGCCACCGTGTCCCCACGGCGGAATCGACCACGCCGAACTGAACGCTCTGGGGCTGGATCCGGCACGGGTGCCCGATTTCAGCGTGTGCACCAATCCGTACCGGCCCCCGCTCGATATAGAGAAAATTATGGATACTATCGACCTCAGCCGGTACCCTGATTCCACCGCTACCGAACTCAGAGAGCAACTGGCGGAAATCCAGGGCGTGCCTGCGGACAACATCATCGCCAGCAGCGGCACTACCGAGCTTATCCGCCTCATTACCCTGACCTACCTCCGCCCGGCGGATTCCGCCCTGGTTCTCGAGCCGACCTACGGCGAGTACGAGGTTGCCTGCCGGCTGGCCGGGTCCGAACCGGTCAGGCAACAGGCACGGGAAGAAAATGACTTTGCCTTCAAGATAGACGAGACCGTCGACCTTATCCGTAAACACCGTCCCCGGCTGGTCTTTCTCTGCAACCCGAATAACCCCACCGGGCACTACCTCTCCCGCGGCGAAATTGAGGCACTAATAGCTGCCACCGGCGACGGCCTGCTGGCAATCGATGAAGCCTACGTGAGCTTTGTGGAGAAGATATGGCGCTCTGATGACCTGATTCACCACGGCAACGTTATCATCCTGCGCTCTATGACCAAGGACTATGGACTGGCCGGACTGCGCCTAGGCTATGGTGTCGCCAGTGACCGGATTATCTCTAACCTGCGCAAGGCATGCCCGCCGTGGAACGTGAACGCCATCGCCCAGAAAGTGGGAATGTCAGTTTTACCGGCAACCGACTACCTGAGGCAGTCCGGGGAAAAATTACGGCAGGGAAGACAATTCCTGGTTGATAAGCTCTGCCGGCTCGGCTTCACGGTGCTTCCTTCGGACACACATTATTTCCTGGTGAAGGTGGGGAATGCCAGCGAATTCCGGGCTGCCCTGCTGAAGTACGGCATAGTGGTGCGCGACTGCTCCTCTCTTGGTCTACCGGAATATGTCCGCATTGCCGCCCGGACCATGCCGGAGTGCCGCAGACTTGTTGCCACCATCGAAGGTAACATCCGGGAGTTGGGATATGGATAAACTGAGACAGATAATAAAAATGATAGCGCCGCTGGATGAAGCGGCTACGGCACAGGCACAGGCACGGCAGGATATGCTGACCAAGCCGCCGGGTAGCCTGGGCCGCCTGGAAGAACTGGCTATCCGGATAGCCGGAATTCAGAGACAGGCGAAACCCCGGGTCAATGACAAAGCTATCATTACCATGGCCGGCGACCATGGAGTGGTTGCCGAGAAGATCGGCAACTGGCCCCAGGAAGTAACCGCCCAGATGGTAGCCAATTTCCTGCGGGGCGGGGCGGGAATCAATGTGCTGT
>CAYXWH010000013.1:0-30701 GCA_964468755.1 uncultured Dehalococcoidaceae bacterium | reverse complement strand
ACCGGCGCCCTGGCAGAGGAAGTAACCGAAGGCGAGCATGGCACTGTGGTTGTTACCAGGGATACCACTACCGGACAACGAAAAGAATTCACGGCGCAAAGAATCATGATGGCTGTGGGCAGGATATCCAATGCCGATATATTAAGAGTAGCCAATACCGGAGTGGAGACAGACCGGAAGGGCTTCGTCAAGGTCAACGAGTACCTTGAGACAAGTCGGAAGGGCATATTCGCCATCGGGGATGCCAATGGGCAGCAGATGTTCAGGCACATGGCCAACAGGGAAGCTGAAATAGTCGCGCAGAATGCCTTCTATGGCACGAATATTGAGGTTGACTACAGCGCCGTTCCTCACGCGGTATACTCGCACCCTCAGATCGCATCAGTAGGACTTACCGAGGCAAAAGCCAGGGAAGACTACCATATTCTCGTCGGCAGGATGAAATACTTTGACACTGCCAAGGGCGAAGCCATGATGGAAAAAGAGGGCTTTGCCAAGTCTATAGTAGACAAGGATAGTGCCAGAATACTTGGTTTTCACATCACAGGGCCGTATGCCCCCGAACTCATCCAGGAAGTGGTCAATGCGATGACGTCGGGTGGGGGGATGGAAGAGCTGGGTCATGGAATTCACATTCACCCCGCCCTTTCGGAACTGGTACAGTACACGCTCAATAACCTTGAGGAGTCGTAGGCTTGACGAGTGACCGGTTTATTTTCATCAGAGGAAATATGGCGGCTGACGATACTGCATAACCGGGAAATTAATACTATCATACTGACTGGTCGGGATTGAACTCAGCAATTTGCTCATCCTTCCTGATTACTTTCAGAATCCGCCGTCTTTCCTTGCTATCCAGGTTCATGATGTTCAGGAGTCTCTTTATGAACCTGAAGCTAGCCTCATATTCTGGACTGACTAACTCGGTTATCCCCAATCTCCTGAGTTCTTCAGATTCCTTTTTGCGGTGAACACGCCCCAGGATGTTTAGTCTGGGGTTAATGGTTAAGGCGAGCTTGGCGGTAGTTACTACTGCCATCGGGTCAGGGTAGGTTATTACCAGTGCCCTCGCCCTGCCCAGTCCAGCCCGTGAAAGCACGTGCATATTAGTGGCATCCCCGTAAATTCGGGGCCGGCTGCTGGTCCGTGCCTCGGAAACCCGTCCGGGGTCAATGTCGATGATGAGATAGGGTATGCCGGCGTCTTGCAGTCCCTGGGCGATGTTCTGGCCGACTCTGCCGTAACCGGCAATCACCACTCTGCGCGGTGGTTCGGATTGTGCCGGGGCTGGTGAAGAGGAAGCCTCCGCAGCGGCTTTGCTCGTACTCGCTGCTCGCAATGCCAATCTAGGATATACTCGCGAGAATAATCCCATGGAAAACGGAGTCAGCAACATGGTAATAATAGCCGCGGAGACGATAAGGGAATAGAACTGGACGGTAACTATACCTGTGTCCATTCCACTCTGGGCGAGAATGAAGCCGAACTCCCCGATCTGAAACAGTCCGGCGCCGGTAAAAAGGGCTATTCTCACGCTGTAACCGAAAAATTTGACGACGCTGAAAATAACCAGAAACTTTATCAGAATTATAACCGCCACCACCGACAAGACAAGCGCCCAATTGTTAATCAGGAATTCAGGATTCAACAGCATACCCAGGGAAACAAAGAAAAGCGTGGCGAAGACATCTCGCAATGGTGTAATCTCCGCCAGTGCTTGATGTACAAATCTGGTCTCACGGAGCACCAGTCCGACCAGGAACGCGCCAAACACCAATGATAGCCCGAAAAGCTGAGTGCTTATGGCTGCTCCTAGACCCAGGACCAGTACGTTAAGTAAGAACAACTCGCGGGCACGTACCCCACCGATATTGCCCAGTAGCCAGGGTAATATCCAGCGTCCCAGTACAATCGCCAGTCCGATAAAAAGGGCCGCCTTACCCACCGCCATAGCTAACTCGAGAGGTAAGCTCTTTACCTCACCGCTCATAATGGGCACCACCACCATCATCAGCACCACGGCGATATCCTGCAGGATCAGGATGGAGAGCATTATTCTTCCCTGCACGGAGGTCAACTCTGCCCGCTCCATCAGTAGTTTCAGGCATACCGCGGTGCTGCTGAGAGAAATTATCAAGCCGAACAGAACAGCCTGTGGCAGAGGCCATTGGAAGAGGGTAAGACCCACAACCAGACCCAGCGCAAATGTAACCAGAATCTGGCTGATACCACCCCATACTCCTACCTTGCCCACTTCCCGAAGCTGAGATATTGAGATTTCCAATCCCAGGGTAAACATCAGCAGGGCAACACCCATAGTAGCTGCGGCTCGAATAATCTCCAGGTCCTCCACCAGGCCGAGAGCATGAGGCCCTACAGCAATGCCAATTACCAGATAGCCCAGTATAATAGGTTGCCTCAGACGGTGGGCTATCATCCCTCCAATTAACGCGGCTGCCAATAGAATGGCAATACTGGCAACCGGGTCCATCTGATGCATAATTCTGCTCTCACTTTACTTTTTGGTTATATTCTAATATAAGAGAGTGGTATTTGACAGAGTAGATGGCTATAATTTATCGGTAACCTTTGCATATAGTATATGGATATTGAAAAGGGCATGATAAAAACGCGGTGGTCAGGTTACTACTCGCCCCTGGTTCTCATTTGCCGCTGATTCCCTGAAGGTCTTGCTACGTAACTCCTGACAGATGATTGCGCCGGTGCATGAATACCCGGTGCCTTGATTACTTGACGGGTACGGTGAGAAGTACTAAACTTATGACATAAGCTCTGGCAGGAAACAGGGGAGTTCCGGAGTTCATCGAATTGAAATTCGAACTCAATGAGACCTGCACGAACGAAACGTTCACTGGATAGCTCAATACAATGGCCAAGTCAATTTCTTTACCCTTAAACGACGAATCGGTGCGGGACTTGAAGGCCGGAGATGAAGCACTGCTTACCGGTGTTATCTATGTGGCCCGTGACACCGCCCATAAGCGAATGGTTGAGGCACTGGAGCAGGGAAAGCCGCTGCCCTTTGATATCAAGGGGCAGACGATATACTATATGGGACCATCACCGGCCAAACCGGGCCATGTTATCGGTGCCGCCGGTCCTACCACCAGCGGGCGAATGGATACCTATACCCGTCCGTTACTGGCGGAAGGACTGAAGGGGATGGTCGGCAAGGGTATGCGTTCATCCGAGGTAAAATCTCTCCTGAAAAAGTACAAGGCGGTGTATTTTGCCACTATAGGTGGTGCTGGTGCCATCATTGCCCAGACTATCACTAAATCGGAGGTGGTGGCTTACGAGGAGCTGGGTGCCGAGGCACTCCGCCGCCTGGAAGTAGAAGATTTTCCGGTTATCGTCGTCAACGATATTTACGGCGGGGACCTTTATGAAGAGGGCAGGGCCCTGTACCGTAAAAATGAAAGCCAGACTGAAGCCGAGCGACGATAAGGGTGAACAGGTATACCTACATAGTAGTCGGGAGTGGTATTGCCGGTCTGTATACTGCTCTGTTTGCCAAAGAGCAGGGCAGTGTGCTCATCATGACCAAAGGCAGCATTGACGACTGCAATACCCGGCATGCCCAGGGTGGTATCGCTGCCGCTATTGGCAGTGATGATTCTTTTGAACTCCACTGGCGTGACACCGTTGCTGCCGGAGACCATCTGTGCGATGAAGAGGCGGTGCATATTCTGGTCAGTGAAGCCCGGGCACGGATTAGCGAACTGGTCCGTTTTGGCGTTCCGTTTGATACTCTCGATGGCAGTATTGCCCTGACCACGGAGGCGGCCCATAGTGTCGCCCGGATCCTTCACGCCGGGGGTGATGCTACCGGCGAGCATATTGAGACCACTCTGAGCAAGCAGGTGCGGGCGGCTAATATCTCGGTGCTGGAGAACTTTATGGCTACCGAGATACTGGTCGATGATGGGTGGGTGAGTGGCATAAGAGGGGTCGATTGCCGTACCGGATTTCTCGAAGAATTTACCTGCGACTATTTGATTCTGGCTACTGGCGGTGCCGGGCAGCTCTATAAATTCAACACCAATTCTGATGTTGCCACCGGCGATGGCGTAGCCCTCGCCTTTAATGCCGGCGCCGAGATAGTTGACCTAGAATTCTTTCAGTTCCACCCCACCGCCCTGCGCCTGCCCGGTGTGCCACCGTTCCTTATCACGGAGGCAATACGGGGTGAGGGGGGCGTTCTACTCAATACGAACGGGTATCGCTTCATGCCCGATTATACCCGGGATGGTGACTTGGCGCCGCGAGACGTGGTTACTCGCAGTATTATTTACGAAATGGAAAAAACCGGCTCGGACCGGTGTTTTATTGATATTTCCCATTTGCCGACGCACGTTATTACCACGCGCTTTCCCAGTATTTACCGTTTCTGCAAGGAACATGGTCTGGATATCACCAGAGAGCTGATACCGGTGGCACCGGCGGCGCACTATATGATGGGCGGGATCAAGGTGAATACCTGGGGTGAGACCAATATAAAGGGGTTGTTCGCCACCGGTGAAACTGCCTGTACCAGCGTGCATGGTGCTAACCGGCTGGCGTCAAATTCGCTGCTGGAAGCGATAGTCTTCAGCAATCGAATTGTCCAGATAACGCAAAGTAAAGACAGGGAAGCACCTTTCGCCACTAACGGTAAAGAAAAACATTGTTTTCTAAAACAGTGGCAACCTGCCGAAAACGTACCATTACCCAGCCTGTCACGGTTACAACAACTCCTCTGGGAAAAGGTGGGCATTATTCGTACCGAGAAGGAACTGACCGAAGCAGCCAGTCTACTGGCTGGCTGGCAGAAGTCTCTGCCGTTATCGACGGACCGCCCGTCACTTGAGCTGTCTAATCTGGTACTGGTAGGCAGGCTGGTCACCGAAGCTGCCCTGGTGCGGCAGGAGAGCCGAGGCGCCCATTTCCGTTCCGATTTTCCTCACAGTTCACCCGATTGGCAGTGCCATATTGTGTTTACCCGGGACTGATCAGTCTTTCGGTGTGATAATGGCGGTAACCGTGGCGCTCTCTTCTTCGATGACTATCTCTTTAAATTCCAGGTCTACCTGCCGGTCAGGGCCCAGTTCCGACTCAATAAGCTGGTCGTACAAGTCCTCGCTTTGCTGACGGATAAAATCGGTAATTTGCTGCTTTGCCGTACTCGGTACTGGCACAAAACCGAAGTTGACCTCGGTTACTTCAACGGCCGGTTTACCTGCCTCGACACTTACCCGGGAGGCAACTGCAATAGTGATGCCAAAGCCGAGGCCGGTGGTCTCCACGTCAACCAGGACATTATTTCCGGTTTTGAAATCGAGATGAACGGCGGTTATTTCCAGTGGAATATTCTCCGGTATTTCTACGTTTGACAGGAATATTATTGCCTGCTCGTTCGCCTCCCGCTCGGTTACCACCAGGGTCACCTCTTTACTCTGGTTACTGGTGCTGACATCAGCAATGGCTTCGCTTATGGCCGGTATTTGCTCTTCTATGCTCGGCGGGGCGGTAAACGCTGGAGCCTGGGTGCTCTCCGGCCCTGTCGGCGGCACAGCCGGCGCGACTGCTTCCGGTGGTGGCTCAGGTGGGGCCGGCGGGAAAAGGATAAAATAACTTACTCCCACTCCAATCGCTATGCCCGCAAGAACCGCGATTGCTATGATAACGATACTTTTCATGGCATCTTCATCTTAGCTTGAGTCTTCCGATATCTACATCCATTTCAAGGTCTAACCGGTTAACGGCACTCTCAAAATCCCCGGAGAGGTAGTAATCCCCTTCCCGGAAAAAGCGGCTTTCATCTATGTCAAAGCCAGCCAGATTCGTTTCCGACTTGATTCTGGCGGCTACCTGGTCGGGAATGGTTATCTCCAGGTTGACTATGTCAGCCTTGATAGAAGCGTGGATGGTTCCAGATGATGACGGCATTGTTATCATGCAGTTACCGGCATCAAGGTCCATCCGTAGCTCGGTTACCTCAAGTTCACTGAGATCGAGGTCAAGATCACCCACTACCGATTTGATTACCATAGTCAGCGGGATGTCTGGTGTACAGCTTACCTCCCAGGCTATCTGCTTCCAGAACCGGCGGTCAGCATGTTCGGTGCTCAGTTCATAATAGCCGGTACTGTCCTTTCGGTAGAAATTGGTGGTTATGTCTTTCCCGCTACTGTCTCCGGTGGAGACCGCCTCCAGAACTTTATCATGGTCAGCAGGAAGGCTATCCACGGATAAGGAACCGGCGTTAAAGACAATGTCGATTTCGGCTTTATTCAGGTCACCAAGGAATGCTGAGTGGACTTCCTCGCCGTGTGCCGGAGAAGGTTGCGGCCCGTGCTGCCAGATGGCAATACCCAGGCAAGCCAGAAAAAGTATAAAAATAAGGGTGCTTACCAGCCAGAAATGGTAATGCCTCAGTAAAATGCCAAGACCGATGGCGATTATCAATACCGGCCAGAAATGCCAGAGTGTTCCCCAGAGTCTCCAGGGCAGCACGCCAAACGTCTGGAGCAGCAGCAGTATTCCGATAAAGAGGAGAAATATACCCCATACCGGAATCCTGGTCGTTGTTGACCTCGGCTCAGCCACGGTTACCGTTTTCTCCGGTTGCTAAATACGATTATCAGGCCAATGGCGATAATAATCAGGGGCCACAGATAAGTCCAACGCATCCACCAGAAAACGTTCAGACTACCCAGCAGAAGGAGCACCCCGATAACCACAATACTAATACCGAAGACATTACGGCGGCGATGTCGAATTTCGGTCTCTCGTTCGGCATTGGTTTTACCGGTCAGGGTGGACTGAACTTCGCGGCCCAGTTCGCTGGTGGTCTCCTTTATTTCCTCCACGTTTTCTTTAATGGTATCCCTGGGTGAGGCAGACTTTGAATTTTCCAGTGGAATAACTATGGCCAGGATGATGTAGGCGATGATACCGGCTCCGCTGATGAATACGGTAAGTACCGCAATGATACGGACAATGGTGGGGTCCATGTCAAAGTATTTCGCCAGACCGCCGCAGACACCCCATAGTATCCGGTCGCTTTGGCTGCGATATAGTCTCTTTTCCATGAAGCCTCCTGTAACTGTTGTTGGCCACAGCAGGTACTGGCGGTTACCGGCACACCCTGTTGCCAACCTGTAAGCTATTTACCGGGTGGTGTGGCTCTGTCCAGCACCGCTATCAAATCGGGCACTTCGGTTATGGGTTGATGGAGCGGTACTTCCTCACCACTACCGCGAAAAGCTCTTGTTGAATCCGGAGCCGCGATAATCACGTAGAGCGGTTGCTTGGAATACGAGGCGGCAACCCGGCGTCCTCGCTGCCAGTAGCGCACCTTCGTCCTGGCTACCGGGATGATGTTAAGTCCGGCAACTGACACCGGGGCATCAATTACTATTTTTCCTTTCTCCATTGGCTCAGCACCAGTCCCTTGAGCGCTCTCAATGACGGGAGTGAGAAGGCGAATTTGAAAACAGGCGGCACCAGCTGTATAGGCAGTACCCTTATCTTCCCTTGAGAAAAGCCCTGGAAAACGATTTCATCGCTGAAGGCTGGCTGCAACCGTATCTCGTGGGGAAAGGGGAACTTCACAAACGGTATAGCCGGCCCGAGGACGGCAAAGAGGAGCCCGGTATCCGCCGGATTACCCAGTCCCAGCTTCAGGTCTATTGCCAGCTTGCTCACGCTCAGGCTAGCCAGCATGTCCCAGACCAGTTGTCGGCATTGCTTCAGCAGCCCTTTAATCCGTAAGATTTTATAAATAGTGCCCAAACGCCGCCACTCAGCCATCCGCCTGCCCCCGGACGGCTTCTTTTTATCACCCGGTTCTTTCCTGGTTCCGGACAGTTCTTTATTGAGTATGCCAAAGAACCAGGAGATTTGCAGTACCAGCTCCGGCCTGCCGTATATCCTGGTATGCAGTGTTATCGTCAGCGGCACACAGAGGACAAGGACAAGTATTACCGCCAGGCTGGTGAGCGCAATGGCGACCCACACTATCCTTTAACCTTCCTTTTTACGTTGCTCCCATTTATCGATAGCTTTCTCCACTATTCGGGGTACCGTTTCGCCGAGCTTTTCAAAGGCGCTCGCCACGCCGCCAATGATGGGCTCGACGCGCACCCCTTCCTTGCTGACGATGACCACTGCCACCGGTTTAACCCAGGCACCGCCTCCAGTGGCACCGCCAGTGCCTTCACCCTGTCGTTTGGCTTCGCCTCTTCCGGAGCCACCACCGGTGCCAAAACCGAATCCGGCGGTAATCAACGGGATCAGGGTGATATCCTGAACAGTTATTGGTTCACCGACCACCGTTTTGGTACTGAGCACTTTTTCAATCTCATCGAGCGTGGTCTTAACCAGATTCGATACCTCTTCCATAGCGCCTGCCTCCTTCACCGGATTATTTGCCACTTACCGGCGACATTAAACTGTCACTATAAAAATGGTAACATCAGGGGCGGTGACAGTCAATAATAACGCGGAAGTCCTCCCCGGTTAAACGGAACCGGGTGCGGCGGTAGTAAAATACACCTGTTGTAGCCGTGGAAATAGCACTATTACCAAAGTACCTGTATAACCATTATTAAAGTACTCAAGGCAAGCATTACCGTAATCGGCTTCTCCGTGGACTGATTGACCGTGCTTGCGTTCCCCGTGAAAATTAGCGTTACATAGTTAAAAATCGTTAAAAAAAGCATTGACCAAATACAATAAATGGTTTACACTGATGTTATGTTTTACCGGGTGGATTTGTTGTCCGGCTCTAGTAACGGCAGCGAGAAATCAGGTACGGAATGCCCGTACCGGAAAGAACATTCTGCGTATTGGAGTAGTGCCTTCTATGAAAGACACTGGCGCTGGCACCCATAGACAGGCGCCGGGCACCGGTAATAGCGCAACGTAACCAGCCTTTCAGCCAACCATTGCTCTCTTAAGTAGTATCTACTATAACAACCTACTTGCAGGCTTGGATGGATTAGCTGGCAAAGTTTACCTCAGACGCGTAAAGGTCGCGGCAAGGAGGCGGAAGTAAAAATGACTATCGGGTTTGATTTACAGCGTGCCTATTTGGAGAACGAGCGGACGCGCTTGGCAACTGAGCTTGAGCAGTTGCAGGGCAATGTTTCTTCCTCAGACGAGAGGCGGGAGGGCAGTCCGTTTGGTAAACGAGAGGAAGAGGCAACGGAAGCACTGGAGCTGGAGAAGCGGCTGGCTCTGGAGAACCGTTTACGAACTGAGTTGGTGGGAGTGGAGCATGCTCTGCAGAAGTTTGAGGAAGGAAGCTATGGCTTGTGCGATAAGTGCGGTCAACCTATTGACCCGGCCCGTCTGGAAGCACTCCCGCAAGCAAGTTTATGCTTGAGTTGCAAGGCACAACAGACAAAGAATGCAAAGAGTAAACCACCCTCAGGTTAAGTGGCCGAACGTGGCTATTTTCCTTACCGGATTACTCATAGTAATCGCTGACCAGCTCAGCAAGATATGGATAAGGAATAATATCCCGCATGGACAATCAATCTTCGATATCGGTTTCTTTGAGATAACCCATGTTCGCAACACCGGTGCTGCCTTCGGCTTGTTTCAGAACCACTCTCTGGCGTTAATAATTATCGGCATAATCGGGACCATCATCCTGTTGATATGCACTCGCTTTACCGGTAAGGATGTGCCGGTTCTGGGAACTCTGCCCGGGCAGATAGCCCTCGGTCTGGTCCTGGGGGGTACGGTGGGTAACCTGATTGACCGGCTCCATCTCGGCTACGTGACCGATTTCATTAACTTTGGTTTCTGGCCGGCGTTTAATGTTGCCGATAGCGCGGTAACCATTGGCGTTATTATATTTGCGTACTCGCTTTTGCGCCTGGGGCTCTCTTCACAGAGTTAGGTGATGAGTAACGTCTATCATTTCAAAGCTGAAGAAGCGGGCGTGCGACTGGATAAGTTTATCGGCGAGAAATGCCCGGAACTATCCCGGACCCATGCGCAGAAACTTATTGCTGACGGCTCTATCGTGGTCAATGACCGGACTGTCAAGCCAAGCCTCCGGCTCAACCATGGCGATGAGATAAGAATTACCATACCGCCCACTCCACCCAGCCAGTTAACACCGGAGGCAATTCCGTTATCAATTATTTTTGAAAATGATGACCTCCTGGTAGTAGATAAGCCGGCCGGTCTCACCGTTCACCCGGCACCGGGCCATCCCGACCATACGGTGATAAACGCGGTGCTGGCTCATTACCCGCATCTGGCTGAAATCAGTGATTCGTTACGGCCCGGCATCGTGCACCGGCTTGACAAGGATACGTCGGGACTCATGGTAGTAGCCAAGAACCGGGCAGCCCAGGTTAACCTGATGAACCAGTTTCGGGAACGTTCGGTAGTGAAGGTATATAAAGCCCTGGTAAAGGGGAAACTGTCTCCGGAGCAGGGTATTATTGAGGCGGAGCTGGGACGTGACCCGAGGAACCGGAAGCTGATGGCAGTGGTATCCCGGGGCAGGGAAGCCCGCACCGAATACCGGGTAATCAGGTATATCGGCGACTTTACCCTGCTTGAGGTTATGCTGGAGACCGGCCGTACCCATCAGATACGGGTCCACCTGGGGGCAATCGGCTTCCCGGTGGTGGGAGATGCTGCCTATGGGGTCAGGTCTCCTCATCTGTCACGGCAGTTTCTCCACGCCAGCCGACTGGGCTTCAGGCTACCGTCAACTGGCGAATACGTGGAGTTTGAATCGGAACTGCCGGCAGACCTGCAAAAGGCGTTAGGGGATATTTTCTAGAATCTGATTGGGTGGGATGATAGAATAGATAAAGAAGTAAGTCAGTAAAGGAGTAAACATTGAGTATACTGGCAGTAGTTGGCTTCATCCTCGCCGTAATCAACCCGGTTATCGGTGGTGTCCTTGTCGGCTATATAGTCTGGCTTAATGAGCCGGGCACAGGTTTCCAGATTATGATGCTGGCGCTGACCGTGTTCAGTCTTTTTGTTATCGGGTTCATAGTCTGGGCGATTAAGAAGATTCAGAAACTGGAACAGGCTTTGATATCAATTAAAGGAAAGGAATAGATGAGCAAACCAGTCAGAACACGATTTGCCCCCAGCCCCACCGGCTACCCCCACGTAGGCAACATCCGTACCGCGTTGTTTGCCTGGCTCTTCGCCCGGCATTATGGCGGCAGCTTTATCATCCGCATTGAGGATACTGACGTAGCCCGTAAGGTAGAGGGAGCCGTCGAGGCAATGCTCAATGGGCTTCGATGGTTGAAACTGGACTGGGATGAGGGGCCGGAAGTCGGGGGTAACTACGGGCCCTACTATCAATCAGAGCGCCTGGAGCTCTACCGGCAGGCAGCGGAGCAACTCGTCGCTCAGGGGAATGCTTATTATTGCTATTGCTCGCCGGAACGACTCGACCAGATGAGGGCGGAGCAGGCGCGGCGCAAGCAGCCTCCGGGATATGACCGGCACTGCCGCGACCTCAGCCCGGAGGAACGGGCACAAAAGGAAGCCCAGGGTATCCAGCCGGTAGTCCGTTTCAAGGCACCAACGGAAGGGACCACCGGCTATACGGATGTTATCTGGGGAGAAGTGGCTTTTGATAATAAAACAATAGATGACTTTGTCCTGCTCAAGTCCGATGGTTATCCCACCTACCACCTTGCCAGTGTGGTTGACGACCACGCCATGGAAATTACTCACGTGCTTCGTGCTGAAGAGTGGATATCCAGCACCCCGCGCCATATTTTGTTGTACCGGGCAATGGGCTTTCCCCCGCCGCAGTTTGCCCACCTCCCCATGCTGCTGGGGTCTGACCGGTCCAAGCTGAGCAAGCGGCACGGTGCCGTCTCAATCACCGACTACAAGGAGCAGGGCTACCTTGCCGAAGCTATGCTGAATTTTCTTTCCCTGCTGGGCTGGTCACTCGATGACAAGACGGAAATTATGTCCCGGCAGCAAATCATTGATGAATTTACTCTGGAAAGGGTCAGCAAGACAGCGGCAATATTCAACCATGAGAAGCTGGAGTGGATGAATGGCGTCTATCTACGCTCCCTGGAACTGGAAGACCTGGTGCAGCGCTCGCTCCCGTTTCTGGAAAAGGGACTACCCAGAGAAGTCAAACGGCCGTTGTCGGTCGACTATGTTCGTGAAATGATGCCACTCATACAGGAGCGGGCACGGACTCTGTCCGAGGTGCCCGCCCTGGCGGAATTCTTCTTTATCGATGAACCGGACTACGATGCCAGCCTGCTGATAGGCAAGCAAATGGACCGGGAATCGACCGTCAATGCCCTGGAGACGGCGGAAGGGAAATTGGGGAAGATGGCGAATTTTGATGCCGGTACCCTGGAAGCGGTGCTTCGGCCGCTGGCCGGGGAACTCGGGCTCAAGACCGGCCAGCTCTTTGGCGCGCTGAGGACAGCGGTCACCGGAAGGACGGCGACGCCGCCGCTGTTTCAGACCATGGCGGTACTGGGCAAGGAACAGTGCCGGCAGCGGATTGCCGGGGCACTGGATAAGCTGAGGCGCGGTTGACCGTAAAACGACGGTATCGATAGGGTATAGTTTACATAATACCTATAGCGGATAACATGCTGATGGTCAAGAAGGATACTATCAAGGACTGGCTCATCGTTCTTGTTTTGCTGCTGGATGATGCGGCGGCGCTGGCTCTAGTATTCCTGGTACTGTGGCTTATCGGGGTAAGAGTCCCGTTGTGGTTTGGTATTGTCATTGGACTGCTGCTGGGCGCCTTTATCTTCATTATACATAAAGTGGTTGTGCCCAGTTTTCATAAGAAGCAGGTTACCGGTGCGGAGGGAATGGTGGGTCTTGAGGGTGAAGTAGTCAAGCCGTTATCACCGGTGGGAGTTGTCCGGGTGTCCGGCGAATACTGGAAGGCGATATCAATTGAAGGGCATGTAGCCGCTGGAGAGAGTATCGAAATTCTGAGATTAAACCGTCTCAGGTTAGAGGTTAAGCGCAAGGGGCAGCAGTGATTCCAGGGATAAAAACAGAGGAACCGGCTTACATCGAGTTATACCATTCCGGTGAATTGAAACGCCGGGCTGAGGCGCTTGAGGAACGGTTAGGCTCCTGTGATATCTGTCCGCGGGAATGCGGTGTCAACCGGTGGGCAGGGGAGAGGGGGTTCTGCCATTCCGCGTATCTGCCGATAGTGGCTTCGGTTTGCGCCCACCACGGCGAGGAGCCGGTTCTTTCCGGTAGTAAGGGGTCGGGGACACTATTCTTTGGCAACTGCACCATGCGCTGCGTCTACTGTCAGAACTACCAGATAAGCCAGGACCACCGGTCGCGGCAGCATCATGAAACAGACATTCATACTCTGGCGGAATACATGCTTTACCTGCAGGACTCGCTGGGGTGTCATAACATCAACCTGGTTTCACCGTCACATTTTATTCAGCAGATAGTGTCGGCGGTAGTGGAAGCGGTACCGATGGGTCTCCGCCTGCCCCTCGTCTACAACACCAGCGGCTATGACTCCGTAGCATCACTCAAGGAGCTTGATGGTATCATCAGCATTTATCTGGCTGACCTGCGGTATGCCTCAGACCGGTGGGGCAAGAGGTACTCGCAGGTCCCGGACTACGTTGCCCGGGCGAGGGCGGCTATCCGGGAAATGTACCGTCAGGCAGGCAATCTCTATGTAGATGAAGCCGGTATTGCCCGGAGAGGGCTGATTATACGCCACCTGATATTGCCCAACGGGATTGCCGGCAGCCGGGCTTCACTCACCTGGCTGGCGCGGGAAGTGTCCCCCGAAGTTACCGTAAGTATCATGTCGCAATACTACCCGGCGCATAGAGCGGCACAGTATCCTCTGCTGTCACGGAAGATCACCACTACAGAATACCGGGAGGTTATCCGACTGGTAGATGAGCTTGGTCTGGAGAATGGATGGCTCCAGGATATGGAATCGCCGGAACACTACCAGCCCGATTTCAACGGAAAGGTTGACCCTTTCGATAAAGGGTGATGGAAAGAAGTAACGTGCTGGCTCGTTCTAGCTTCTCTTGCGCTTGGTGAAGCCAAAACGAATTTTAAGACCGTTAAGCTTGCTACCCCTCTTGTTGACATTGGCAACGAAGGTATTGAGGTCGGTATCTGACTTTTTACTCATTTGTGAAACCTTTGGCACCATGATGGTCTATTTTACCACAGGCGACGGCATAAAGCCAGAATGATGGTCGTGGCGCTTCATTGACGTTTATCACAGCGCCATTTACAATGAGGCAGAGAGACCGTTAAGGAGCGCAAAATGCAGCATATATGGGCACCGTGGCGTATTCAGTACATACAGCAGGAGAAACCCGAGGGGTGCATTCTCTGTGAAAAGCCGGCGGAGAGCGATGGCGCCGCTAACTATATTCTGTATCGTGGACAAAAAAACTTTGTCATGTTAAACAGCTATCCGTATAATCCCGGCCACCTGCTGGTAGCGCCATTCCGGCATATTGCCAGTCCTGAGGAATTGACCGCCGAGGAACGGAGCGAGCATTTCGAAATCGTCAGTCTGGCAGTCAAGGTGGTGAGGCAGGTATTCTCCCCCGGTGGACTCAATATAGGGGCGAACCTGGGCAGGATAGCCGGGGCGGGTATTGATGACCATTTTCATACTCACATCGTGCCACGGTGGCAGGGTGATACCAATTTCATGCCGGTGCTGTCTGATATCCGGGTAATACCGGAAGCGCTGGCGGATACCTATATCAAGATGAAAGAAGGGTTCGGTCACTGCTGAGGGCGTTAGAGACGCTGCCTATTTCACCTTTTCGGCAAGGTCTATCCGATTACTTATTGATGCTGCCGTCTCCAGAAAGTCTTTTATAGAGTCGCTCTGACTTCTCAACTGCTTTAGTTCCGCGCCAATGGGGCTGATAGAGGTAGGGCTGTCGGCATAGGCGCCGTGAAAGGCGAAATAGGCCTGGTTCAGCTTTCGCAGGTGGTAGCCGTGCTCGGCAAGGTAGTGCCGTTTCTGCTCCATGAACTCTTCAGCCGCTTCGATTTCTCCCCGGGCAAGGTACTCATCAACGGCTCTCCGTGTTTCCCGCATTTCGTGGTTGAAATCGAACTCAGACGGTGACGTTTCCGGCTGGCTGTTATCCTGGTCATAGTACCGCTGGTATACAATTTCGCCCACCTCTTTGGCGACCATACTGGCTACCGTCTCGTTCATGGTGGCAATATCATAATTACGGGAGATACCGGTCAAATCGAGCAGGTATTTAAACCCCAGCGGTCGGAAGGCGAGGTATTTATGCACCCATTCCTCACCGACCGCATTGAGTGTGAAGCGGAGGCCGCCTTTATTGGTGACAAAGCTGGGTAAAGTAGCAAAGCCACCAAGCTCTACCACCAGTGACGACACGACTGAACTGTCAATTTCCGCCTCAATGGCTTCCATTTCCTCCGCGCTGAGCTCCTGTTGCAGCAGGATTTCACGCATGCTCTCTATCCTGTCCCGGGGAGAGACCACCAGCAGGTGAGGTGGCTCGTCAAGTAAAAAGCTCGGGGTTGGGAAGTGGAACTTCAACTTGATGTATTTATAAAACGGATTAAAAATGCCCTGTTCGGCCAGGACTTCCTGAATCTGCTTTTCCAGTGTGGTCTCGACGGCTATCTGCAGAGAGCCCGTTTGCTGTTGCCGGCGGGCAATCTCCGCTTCCAGCGAAGCCAGGTCGCCCTGCCTGTTTCCGGCTTTGACCGCGGCTATTTCCGCTTCCAGGCTCCTTATCTCGCCAACTATTGAAAAATAGTCGTTTACCTTGTCAATATCGTTGCCGGAGTCATGTTCCCGGTTGATAATCGTTTTTATGGCGTGATACTCCCAGTTGATTAAACTGAATTTATAGGGCTTGGCGGCAGTGCTCAAACGCTTGTCCAGGCTACCGTCGGCAGTACAACTTACGCTGAGCAAACAGAGTGAAAGCAATGCTAACATGAATAACAGCCCCGATTTCTTCCGGAATACGTTCAATGTCACGCCTTTTTAATATTCATATCCTCCAGTGTTATAATAATAGGGAGAGCGATAGATGTAAAATGTAAGCGGAGAACCGGTGAAAGACTACTATCAGATTCTGGGAATACCCGAAAATTCCAGCGATACAGCCATTAAAAAAGCCTTCAGGAAGCTCGCCTTTCAATATCACCCGGATACCAACCCCGGTGGTGAGCAGGAAGCTGCCGGAAAATTCAAGGAGATAAATGAGGCTTACGGTGTACTTGGTGACAAGGAGAAGCGCCGGCAGTATGACCTTGCCCGGAAGGGAGCATTTGCCGGGACGGGTTATGATTGCGGATATCAGGGCTTTGACTACTCGCAGCAAGACATTTTCCGGGACATCTTTTCCAATCGGGCTACGGTCGACGAGTTGAACCGCATGTTTGCCCGGGCCGGGCTACGCTTCGACCAGGATTTCCTTAACCGTGTCTTCTTTTCCGGGAATGGAGCCATTTTTCAGTACTTCACAGGTTCCGGTCCAACCGGGACACGGAATGCCTACCGGGGTCCTGCTTACCCCGCTGTCCGCCAGCCGGGGCTTGTTGAGCGGTGGCTCTCCGGGATGGCAATGAAGATGGGCAGGTTTGTGCTGAAGACATTATTCGGTTTCCCGGGTGGTTCCTCGACCGGTCAGCAACTTGACCACCACGTTGATTTTGAGCTATCGCCATCGGAAGCGGCTGCTGGAGTTGAAAAGCTGGTTACCTATCAGCGGAACGGACAGGCAAAGCGGCTGATGGTAAAAGTCCCGGCCGGTGTCAGGCAAGGGACCAGAATCAGGCTCAAGGGAATGGGCATGGCGACCGGCAACCGGGCGGGCAATCTCTACCTGCATATACGAATTAAGCGCTAGGGTGACAGTTTACTCTCTTCTGAGCACTGCCCTCGCCAGGTCCCAGGCATATTCATACAGGTGCAACCCTTTGCTGGAGGCGATTATGTATCCGTCGGCTACGCCGATTTCACCGGCCATATATTCCTTTAGAAGCTGAATCGCCGCCAGGTTCGACGGGAAACCGGCCCAGAGGTCCCACGAACGGAAGTAGACAACGAAGTGCAGGGTATTGTCGCGTATCCTGGTGTCAATTGCCCTCAGGCACGGCGGGTCAGTGAGATATATCGACTGGCTATCTCCCACCGCCATGAAAGCCTGGTTGGTGTTATGACCGTCCTGGCGGTACATTCTGATTACCTCGGCTATCTGCTTTTCCAGATACTGGCCATAGGTATATTGCTCTTCCTCTGCCTTATGCGCGGTCATGAGGTAGGGTAGATAAGTTTCCACATACTCCATGGTGCTGGGGGGTGGTACTCCCGGAGGCACATCGGGCACCAGCGGCTTGGTTGCCGGATACTGTATCCGGACCACCGCAAAGTCCAGTTCCTTGCGGCGCTGACCGGAATAGCTGCCCCGCTCAATCCGGTACTCATATCCTTCATCCAGGGTCTTGCCCAGGCAGAGAAACCATGCTTCACACAGGTCTCTGGCTTCAATTACCGAAATATTCATCAATACTCCTTTGCCCCTGAAGCGGGAAATGCCGTCATAATGCCCTGAGAAATTCCGGGCGGAGCTTTGTCTCATCTTTGCCGGCTAGCGCATCGGTGAGAAGTTTTACTATTTCTGCCTTTTGCTCCGGTAATCGCGCCTTTATCGGGAGGTAATTGGAGGCGTGGTTGGCAGTGAAGAAGCAGCTGGTAAAATTTGAATTTTCGATGATGGTTTTCAGCTCGGCTAACGATTGTAGCGGTGAGATAAGTGAGAAAGTACCCCGCTTCCAGTCCTGGTAAAGCGGCGTTCCCGGGACCAGCATGATGGTTAGGGCACCGGCGAAGTCCGGGTCAATATCGGTAAGGATTTTGCCGGTTTCCCGGGCATGCTGCTGGCTCCCCTCGATGCCTCCCAGTCCCAGTATCACCGTAACCGAAGTGGTTATTCCCGCTTGCTTTAGCTTCCTGCCCGCATCAACTATCTCGGCGCGGGTAGCTCCCTTGTTTACCTTCTTTAGCACCTCTTCGTCGCCGCTCTCAACACCGAGGTACGCAATTTGAAGTCCCAGGCGGTTTAGTTCGCTGAGTTCATCGGGACTTTTAATCAGTACCGACCGTGGTGAGGCGTAGGTGCCTACTCTTTCCAGATTGGGGAAGCTTTCCTTGAGATAGCGGAGCAGTTCGGTGAGCATCGGCTGCGGGCAGATAAGGGCGTCACCGTTCTCCAGAAAGACCCGCCTCACGCTGGCGCTATAGCTCGCAGCAACGCCGTCGATATCCCGCTTAACATCGTCAACGTTCCTGATACGGAATTGAATACCAAGGTAGCTGCCGCAGAACGTACACTTGTTATGAGAACACCCCAGGGTAAGCGGGAGGAGCAAGCTGCCGGCTTCACTGGGCGGCCGGATAACCACCATATTGTCATGCATCATGAAGAAATCTACTGCCTCTTTCGGAAAATAGCTAAAAATCTGTCTTCGTATTCGTCATACACGTTCCAGCGGTCAAGCTCACTTTTCAGTTCCTTTGGGTCACGCTCACCCTTGGTGACCTGCCGAAACAGTTCCTCGATGCGCAGACGGGCATCAAGAGGCAGTCCGCTGGAATCCACATTCAGCAGTCCCTTGTTACCCAGTTGCGTCAGGTTGGTTTCCAATGAGCGGCGGGTTATTTCATAAATGAACTTCAATAGTGAGACGTCCCAGAGGTCATCTTCGCCCTTGATAATGGAAGCGAGCGGGTCACCATGCTGGTCAATTTTTTCGTTTATCCGGTTCACCACGGCAAGCCAGCTATCCGAGATTATATTAAGCTCTTTCGGTTCATTGCGGTAGGCATAAAAAAGCCCGGGGGAATCATGGCCATATGCCTGGGTGAGCAGGGTAAAGTACCGCTTTGCCTCGGAACTGAACCCTTCCAGACGGGAGAGGTAATACGGAGTTACAATTCTCGGTCTTTCCGCAATGACTCTCCCTTCCCTGACCACCGTCTCGCCGGAGCCGGCATCGCCCGTCAGTTCCGGGTAAGCAGGCTCCGTCACCAGATAGTAATATACATTGGTCGCCCCGAAGGTGGACAGGCTCTGCTTCGGTGGTCTTAGTATCTCGGTATGCTTGGCTGCATATTCAATTCTGTTGTCGTGTTCGGTCATTGGTCTCACCCCCTCACCAACCCCGGAAGTACCGATTTTATGGCAGGTTAAGCAGCTCCTGTTTGTATTCGTCAAGGAGCTTGAGGTACTGATTGTCCAGTTGATTTTTCAGTTTAAGCCACTCTTCCTGGAACTTCGGCTGGCTTTCCACGTCTACGTTTAATCGTGCCGAGGTGCCATACTGCTGCTGCAGAGCCTGCTCGACCCTGGCGCCAAATTCAGCCTTTAACGACTCATAGGCTTGATTCCGCTGCTGGTCTCCCTCCCCGGTATAATGGTCGAAAAGACGCCGTATCTTGCTGAATATATTCTCCGCGGCAGCCTTGTCGCTCTTTAATGCCTTGATCCCTTCCATGGCTTTCTTACTGGTCATCCGTATGCCGTCATTTTTGGGAAGGTCTATATTTCTGACCAGTATTTCCAGAGCACCACGGATAACATACTTTTTCGCTGACTCGTCATAGCGGCTCAGTTCAGGGCTTAGGCTGCTTTCTCCCTTGATGTACCCGGCAGCCAGTTTTTCTCCCTCAGGAACATATTTCCATTTCAGGCGTTCCTCCGGCGTCACCTCGCCCAGACTGGCCAGCTTTTCCATGGCTATTTCCCGGGCACTCTTTATCTCACCCATGTATTGCCTCCGGTTATCAAGCTCTTTACAATTACTGTATATATATTATACACCATATGGTAAGTCGGTTTAAGCCGGGCAGCGACAGCGCCTGCCGACGCGCTGTATCGATACCTGCGCCGTAGTGCCGGCTAACTCACGGGGTAATCCGGCACCGATAACCAATGGCTATCCGGTGTCCGGGAAGTATTTGACCCGCCGGTAAAGAAAGAAGGCGATAAGGACAATTATCAGGACGATAATTGCCGGGTCGAAGGGGCGCATGACATTACGCAGCTGCTCCCAGTGCTCGCCAAGCAGGTAACCGCCGTAAGCCAGGCCGGCGCTCCAGATGAAGGAGCCGACAAAGGTGTAGATTACAAACCTGATAAGGGGCATTCTGGCTATTCCGGCGGGGAGGCTAATAAAGGTACGAATTACCGGTAGCAGGCGCGAGACAAAAACTGACCAGTCACCTTTTTGCGCGAACCAGCGGTCAGCCAGGTCAAGGTCGTGCCGGGAAATAAGCAGGTAACGACCATATTTTTTCAGGAAGGGGCGCCCTCCCCACAGCCCCACCACGTAGGCGATAACCGAGCCGATGGTGTTGCCCAGAGCGCCATAGGCGCCGGCAACCAGGATATAGATGACGGTCAGTGATTTCTCCTTGATGAGCATCCAGCCGGCAAGGGGCATAATGAGCTCACTGGGTACCGGAATACAGGCGCTTTCTATCGCCATGAGCGCCACGACGCCGGGCCACTGCATCGAGGAATAGGTGGAGGTAATAAAATCAAGCAACTGTTGTTCCAGCGGGTGCACTTGGGAAGTGTAGCAAACGGCAACCGGAAACGTCAAGCTGTGGAGAGAAATGAAGATAATAACTGGCTTGACAATCATTTCGCTCCGTTGTTACTATTGATTATATGATTATAGTATTTATTGTTTAGGAACGTTATGCCCAGGCTATTGGAGCAAATAGATACCCCTGCCGACTTAAAGAGACTTTCCCAGCACGAACTCAGACAACTGGCGGCTGAACTCAGGCATGAAATAGTGACTAACGTAACCGTTACCGGGGGGCACCTTGCCTCCAACCTTGGAGTGGTCGAACTCACCATAGCTTTACATCGTATTTTCGATAGTCCCCGGGACAAAATTGTCTGGGATGTGGGGCACCAGTCCTACGTTCACAAGCTGCTCACCGGGCGCCGGGAGCAGTTTTCCACGCTTCGCCAGCAGGGCGGTCTTTCCGGGTATACCTGCCGCAGCGAGAGCCAGCATGACCCGTTTGGTGCCGGCCATGCCAGTACTTCAGTTTCGGCGGCGCTGGGTATGGCTGTTGCCCGCGACCTGTCCGGCGATGATTATCAGGTTATTGCCGTTATCGGTGATGGCGCCGTAACCGCCGGCATGGCGTTTGAGGCACTTAATCATGCGGGCCATCTGGGCTCCAAGCTCATCGTGGTGCTGAATGATAATGGCATGTCCATTTCCCCCACAGTTGGTGCCCTGTCCAATATGTTAAGCAAGGTAAGATTTGACCATCGTTACCGTGAAGCCAAGGAGGTAAGTCGTCAGATACTCACCTCGCTGCCAATGGGTGAACGGCTGTGGGAAGTGGGCCAGCAGGCGAGAGGGAGATTCAAGGGGCTCATCCTGCCCACCATGCTCTGGGAGGAACTTGGTTTCACCTATGTCGGGCCGGTTGATGGTCATAACATTCCTGCACTGGAAGTGGCGCTGGCTCAGTCCAGGGACTATCAGCTCAGACCGCTATTACTGCATGTCCTGACTACCAAGGGTAAGGGGTACCAGCCGGCTGAGAGCAATGCTGTTCATTTCCATGGCGTACCGGCCAGAAGCAGCACCGGGAAACGGGCGCCAAGTTACAGCGAGGTTTTCGCCCAGACAGTACTTCGCCTTGCCCGGGAGAATCCCAGACTGGTAACTATTACGGCAGCCATGCACGAAGGCAACTGCCTGAGCGTGGTTGAAGCCGAATTTCCCAGGCGTGTCTTTGACGTGGGTATTTGTGAGCAGCACGCCGTGACCTTTGCCGCCGGACTGGCGGCTCAGGGGTTTATTCCGATAGTAGCCATCTACTCCACTTTTCTCCAGCGTGCCCTCGACCAGATTGTCCATGACGTCTGTCTCCAGGAATTGCCGGTTATTTTTGCCATTGACCGGGGTGGTATTGTTGGTGATGACGGCAAGACGCATCAGGGTACTTTTGACCTCTCCTACCTGGCGTTAGTTCCCAATCTGATTGTTGCTGCGCCCAAGGATGAAAACGAACTTCAGCACATGCTCCACACGGCAGTGAAAGCGGGACGTCCCATGGCGGTAAGATACCCCCGGGGCTCCGGACTGGGGATAGCACTGGACACGGAGCTGCACGAGATTCCCATAGGTGAAGGCGAGGTGCTCAGGAATGGAGAAGATGTGGTCATACTGGCCGTAGGTGTTACCGTGGCACCGGCTCTGTCTGCCGCCCGGTCGTTAGCGAAGCAGGGAATTGAGGCTACAGTGGTCAATGCCCGTTTTATAAAGCCACTCGACGGTAAGCTAATCTCGCGCTTCGCAAATCGTATCAAGCGGGTGCTTACGGTCGAGGAGAACACGCTCAGTGGCGGCTTTGGCAATAGCGTTGCCGGATTTCTTCAGGAAGCTGGTATAAATAATGTGCAGCTACAATGTCTGGGCATTCCGGATGAGTTTGTCGACCATGGGACACAGGCAGCTCTCCGCGCCAGGTATGCTCTTGATGCTGAAGGTATTACCCGGCGGGTGCTCAAGATGTGTGCTGACCATCAAACTGGTCCATCAACAAAAGCGGGAGAAAGAGTGGCGATTACCTAGTCTGGGACACTTCACCTTCTCTAAAAAGGCAGTGAGGAGGGTGCAGGATTGGTTAATGTATCCACCGAGCTTTCTCCAGGTATCTGGAATTACTATTCTGGTATGTTCGGAGTAGAGCGTCAAATACCGTGGCGCGTGCTTCATGTTCTTCCAGGATAACACGAAGGTATCAGGAGTAGTCTGATGAATAAAATGACCGTCAGGGACATAGACGTTACCGATAAAAGAGTTCTGGTGCGTGTCGATTTCAATGTCCCGTTAGACCAAAATAACGGGGAAATAACGGATGACAGCCGGATTATGGCGACTCTTCCCACCATACGCTATCTTGTTGAGCGCGGAGCGAGGGTAATCCTGATTTCACATCTTGGCCGTCCCCGGGGCAAAGTAGTGGATACGATGAGGCTGGCACCGGTAGCCCGGCGTCTGTCCGAAATCCTGGGTAAGCCGGTTAATGTTGCCGGTGATAACATTGGAGAAAAAGTGGAGCAATCAGTGGCAAAAATGGGAAGAGGTAATGTGATGCTTCTGGAAAACATCCGCTTTTATCCCGAAGAGGAGAACGGAGATGATGCCTTTGCTCAAAAGCTGGCCCGACTCGGTGAGATATTTGTCAATGATGCCTTCGGCACTTCCCATCGGGCACATGCTTCGGTCTCGGTAATTGCCAAGTACCTCCCCGCAGTAGCCGGTCTGCTGTTGGAAAAGGAGATTAACACGCTGGGGAGTATCCTGGAGGACCCGGCACATCCTTTTTGCACGCTGCTTGGAGGCGCCAAAGTAAGCGATAAAGTTGGCATGATACAAAATATTATGAGCAAGGTGGACTGTTTATTAATTGGTGGTGGCATGGCGGCTACTTTTCTCAAGGCAGTGGAATATGAGATAGGTCTGTCGTTAATTGAAGAAGATAAGCTGGAAACGGCGGCAAATCTTATTGCCGAGGCGAACCGGCGTGGTATTGACCTGTGCTTGCCGACCGATGTGGTTGTCGCCGATGAAATAAGTCCTGGAGTCGCCAGTGAGATAGTGCCCGTTAATGCCATACCCGAAGATAAAAGGATTGTGGATATCGGCCCAGAGACTATCGATACCTTTAGTCACCAGCTGCGCGGTGCCAGGACTATCTTCTGGAACGGGCCGATGGGGATATATGAAATTCCTCCGTTTGATGCGGGGACCAGGGCTATTGCTGAACTCATAGCCAGCCTCGGCGTGACTACCATCATCGGAGGCGGCTCAACCGGTGAGGCAATCAATGAGATGGGGCTGGCTGATAAAATGACCTTTATTTCCACCGGTGGCGGGGCTTCCCTCAAGTTTCTCAGCGGTGAAGCGCTACCAGGGGTGACTGCCCTGCAAGATAAATGAAATAAACTGTGAGCAAAGTGAGTTTCAATGAAAAATAATTTTGAATTAATGATGGAACTCTCTCGAACGTCACCGACCAAAATCCTGCTTGTGGTAATTGATGGCCTGGGCGGGTTACCGGACCCGACAACGGGAAGAACCGAACTGGAAATAGCCGGCACGCCCAATCTTGACCGGCTGGCAGCCCGTGGAACCTGTGGGTTATCCGAGCCCGTTGCTCCCGGAGTAACGCCGGGGAGCGCACCGGGGCATCTGGCACTCTTCGGGTATGACCCGGTGAAGTGCAATATCGGCCGCGGTGTGCTGGAAGCCGTCGGGATAGGCTATGGGTTGCAGACCGGGGATATGGCGGCGCGGGGTAATTTCTGCACTCTGGACGATTCCGGACTCGTTGCCGACCGCCGTGCGGGTCGCATTTCAACGGAAAAATGCACCGAGCTTTGCCAGCTTCTGGATGGTATGGTAATCGATAACGTCAGGGTCACCACTCTACCGGTAAAGGAGCACCGGATGGTAGCCGTATTCCGGGGGAATGACCTCGCCCCTGATTTGAGTGACTCTGACCCGCAGCAGGTGGGAGTGCCCCCCAACCCGGTCAAGCCCCTCCAGCCGGAAGCCGATGCCACTGCCGGGATTGTTAACAAATTTCTCGCTCAGGCGAAAGCGAGACTGGCAGCTCATCACCCGGCAAACATGGTGCTGCTAAGGGGTTTCTCCCGGGAACCCGGTTTCCCCACCATGAGCGAGATTTACAAGCTCAAGCCGGCGGCTATCGCCAGCTACCCGATGTACCGGGGACTGGCCAAGCTCGTTGGCATGGAAGTTCTGGAAACCGGGGCAACCATGGATGAGGAAATGGCAACGCTGCAGCAAAGCTACCACGATTATGACTTTTTCTTTCTACATTTTAAAGGTACCGATAGCGCCGGTGAAGACGGTGACTTTGCGCGTAAAGTGAAAGTACTGGAACAGATTGACAGTCTGCTGCCGATGGCAACCAGTCTTGAACCTGATGTTATCGTGGTTACCGGAGACCACTCTACGCCGGCCAGGCTTAAGGCGCATAGCTGGCACCCGGTACCGGTGCTACTTTGTTCCAGGTGGTGCCGTCATGACCGGGTACATGAATTTGCGGAAACAGCCTGTCTTAGCGGGGGCCTGGGCCGGATTAAAGCAACACAGATTATGCCGCTGGCGATGGCACATGCTTTGAAACTAGCTAAATTTGGCGCGTAGGAGAGTATTTATGCGTATCCCGATGATTGCTGGTAACTGGAAGATGAATACCACGGTGAGTGAAGCGGTGACACTGGTTAACGCCATGGTCGCCGAACTGCAGGACTTTAATAGTGTGGAGCGAGTGCTTTGCCCACCCTTTTTGTCACTGGTTGCCATAAGCGAATTGATTAAAGAAACCCCGATAATGCTCGGGGCGCAGAACCTGTACTATAAAGAGAAGGGCGCCTATACCGGTGAGATATCGCCATTGATGCTGGCTGGTCTGTGTGATTTCGTTATTATCGGGCACTCGGAGCGACGGCAGTACTTCGGCGAAACCAACGAGACAGTCAATAAAAAAATGGCCGCTGCCCTGAACCATGGCTTGAAGCCCATTCTCTGTGTCGGCGAGCGTCTGGAAGAAAACGAAGCGGGAAAGACGGATGAAGTGGTCACCGGGCAGCTCAAGGCGGCCTTGAATGGAATCCAGACTATCGATAGCCTGACCATTGCCTATGAACCGGTCTGGGCTATAGGTACCGGCAGGGCAGCCACCGGACCGCAGGCGAATGAAACCATATCGCTGATTCGTAATACTATCGCCGCATTATATAATGGTGAAGTATCCGGAAGAGTACGTATATTGTACGGTGGTAGTGTCACCGCCGCCAATACCGATGAATTCTTGCAACAAGCTGAGATTGACGGCGCCCTGGTCGGCGGCGCCAGTTTGAAAGCAAGCGAATTTATCGAGATTGTAAAGCAAACCGCGGCTATTAAAGGTTCTTCATAGACGGTGAATCGCCTGGTTGTGATAGTGGGTCCCACCGGTGTTGGTAAAAGCCAGCTTGCCATTCGCCTTGCCGAAACATATCACGGTGAAATCGTCAATGCCGATAGCCGGCAGATCTACCGCCACATGGACATCGGCACCGACAAACCCGGTGTTGAGGAACTGGCTCTCATACCTCACCACATAATTAATGTCATCGACCCGGATGAAGATTTCAGCCTGGCACTTTACCACGAATTAGCCGGTCAGGCGATTAATGATATCCTGAAACGTAACCGTTTGCCGCTGCTGGTAGGCGGCAGCGGGCAGTACGTATGGGCGGTAGTGGAAGGCTGGAAAATACCGGCGGTGTCACCCGATTATGAATTGAGGCGGGAGCTGGAGGAACGGGCCGCCAGTGAGGGTACTGACCAGCTTTATCAGGAGCTAATGATAGTTGACCCGGAGGCTGCCGGTAAGATTGACCGACACAATGTACGCCGGGTGATACGAGCCCTTGAAGTGTACCGGCAGACCAACCAGCCGGTCTCAAAAATACGGGATAAACAAGCACCGCAGTTTACTACCTTTATAATCGGACTCACTATGGAGCGGGCCGAGCTTTACCGGCGAATTGACCGGAGAGTCGACCGGATGATAGAACAGGGGCTGGTGGCTGAAGTGGAAAAATTGGTCAATATGGGGTATCATAGTAGGTTGCCGGCTCTGTCCAGCATTGGCTACCAGCAAATTGGCCGGTACCTCAGGGGAGAAATGAGCCTGGCGGCGGCGGTGGAGCGAATTAAAAGGCAGACTCACCGTTTTGTCCGTCAGCAGTACAACTGGTTCCGATTGAGTGACCAGAGGATACACTGGTTTGACGCGCAGAGCGAGCCTTCTTCCAGGATAATGAGAGCTTTGGCTGAAGTCTTGAATAATGATAGAATTATGTGAGGGAGTGAGACCAGGAATGAATTTTACCAAAATGCAGGGTGCAGGGAACGATTACGTACTAGTTGAAGCCACGGACATGGTTCGTGACTGGCCAAAGCTGGCTATGGAAGTGTGTGACCGTCACTATGGTATCGGCGCTGATAGCCTGCTGGTACTGCTGCCTTCGGAAAAGGCAGATTTTGGCATGCGTATCTTTGATTCCGATGGCTCGGAGGCGGAAGCCTGCGGTAATGGCATACGCTGTTTGAGCAGATATATTTTTGAAAAGAGTCTGATTGCTGCCGGAGTTGACCATATATTGGTGGAAACAGCCGCCGGTATCCGAAATGTCAGACTCGAGCAACAAAACGGTAAGCTCACCGGAATTCAGGCTAACATGGGGAAGCCGGAGTTCGGTGCCGATACTATACCGGTATTGATTCAGTCGGCTGAGGAGAGTATAGTAGACATAAAATCTATGCTCAATTACTCAGTACGATTGGAAGATACTGACCTTTGTCTTAATATGGTATCAATGGGGAATCCGCATGCGGTTCACTTCCAGGACCGTGCGGTCGATGAGTTCCCATTGCCCCGGTTAGGACCCAAAGTAGAGAATTTATCAATTTTCCCCAACCGGACCAACTTCGAGGTAGCCAGAGTAATCAGCCGGCGGCAGATAGAAGTGCGGACATGGGAGCGCGGAGTAGGGGAAACACTGGCCTGTGGGAGCGGTGCCTGCGCCGTAGCTGTGGCTGCCCGACTCCATGACTATACGGACAAAAAAGTTGACATAATAGTGAGGGGCGGTATACTCCATGTTGAGTGGAATGGTGATGGAGATGTCCTGCTGAGCGGCCCCGCGGAAATAGTATTTACCGGTGAATGGCCGGAGAAGTTGGAGTAAAGGTGCCAGCTATGAAGCTATCGAGACGTATTGAAAGTCTACCGCCATACCTGTTTGTTGAAATCAACCGGAAAATCGCTGAGAAAAGGGCAAAAGGGGAAGAGATAATTAGCTTTGCCATTGGTGACCCGGATATGCCCACACCGGTGCATATCACTGACCGGCTGTGTAAGGCAGCCCGGGAACCAGCCAACCACCGCTATCCGGAAAGTTACGGACTGCCGGAACTTCGTCAGGCAATAGCTGAATGGTATCAGAACCGGTTTAACGTCTCGCTTGACCCGGACAGTGAGGTATTGCCGCTCATCGGCTCCAAGGAAGGGATTGCCCATATTGCGTTCTGCTATATTGACCCGGGAGACGTTGCTCTCGTTCCTGACCCGGGATATCCGGTCTACTCGATTAGCGTCTCACTTGCCGGTGGCAGGCCGTATTACCTGCCACTCAAGGAATCAAATGACTTTCTTCCCAATTTAAACAATATACCTGATTACGTACTGAAAAAAGTCAAGCTGTTGTGGATAAACTATCCCAATAACCCGACCGGTGCCATAGCCGGGCTTGATTTCTTTGAAAAAGTGGTACAGTTTGCCCGCCAGCATGATATCATCGTCTGCCATGATGCGGCGTATACGGAAGTTGCCTTTGACGATTATAGTCCGGTAAGCCTGATGCAGGCCGAGGGTGCCAAAGAAGTTGGTGTGGAGTTTCATTCCTGGTCCAAAAGCTATAACATGACCGGATGGCGAATAGGTATGATGGTGGGAAACGCCGATGTAGTCAAGGCACTGGCTACATTGAAGTCCAACATCGATTCCGGCATTCCCCAGGCTATTCAATACGCAGCCATTAAAGCACTTACCGCACCACAGGACTGCATACAGGAGCACAATGCGGTGTACCAGAAGCGCCGCGACCTGGTGGTAGAGACGCTGAATGATATAGGGGCGGAAGCCAGGACACCAAAGGCAAGTCTGTATGTCTGGGCCAAGGTTCCCGATGGATATAATTCGCTGGAGTTTACCACTGATTTGCTGGACCAGGTCGGCGTGGCGGTAACGCCGGGAACAGGATACGGTAAGAACGGTGAGGGCTATGTGCGTCTTTCGCTGACGATACCGGATGCAGCCCTGGTGAAGGGTCTATCGCGACTGGCCGGCTGGCGGAATAGTAGAAAACTTATCCTCAAGAAGTGAGTTTACATAATAATAAGGAGATGCTATTACCAGACCGGTAATCATTACCAGTACCACCAGCGAAAGAGCGCTTCTGGTAGCGGTGGCGAGCAAAGGGAGTCAGGAGCGGTTGCTCGCTGAAAACTCGATGGGTGAGCTGGCGCAATTAGCCGGGACTGCCGGGGCTGAAGTGGTGGGGAGCGTATCCCAGCAGCTTTCTGACCCGAACCGGTCTTACTACGTTGGCAAGGGCAAGCTGGAAGAAATCATTGCTCTTAAAGAAAGCCTGGACTATAACGTAGTTATTCTTGATGACGAACTCTCCCCGTTGCAGCAGCGTAATCTGGAAGATGCACTCCAGGTAAAGATAATCGACCGTGTAGCCCTGATTCTTGATATTTTTGCCGGGCGTGCCCATACCCACGAAGGCCGTCTGCAGGTAGAGCTTGCCCAGCACCAGTACCTGATGCCTCGACTTGCCGGGCAATGGAGTCACCTGGAGCGGTTGGGTGGCGGCATAGGTACCCGCGGCCCCGGCGAGTCACAGCTTGAGACTGACCGCCGTATTATCCATAAGAAAATACAGCGGCTGCAAACAAAGATTGAAGAGGTAAGAAAGCAACGTAATCTGTACCGGCAGAAGCGACAGAAAAGCGGTATTCCGGTAGTGGCGCTGGTAGGCTATACCAATGCCGGGAAGAGCACCTTGCTCAACGCGATGTGTCGGGCTGATATACTTACCGAGGACCGGTTGTTCGCTACTTTAGACCCAACCACCCGCCGCTTGACCCTTCCCGACAAGAGAACGGTACTGCTTACCGACACCGTAGGCTTTATTCGCAAGCTGCCTCCGGTTATCGTGCGCGCCTTCCGGGCTACTCTTGAAGAACTGGCTGAAGCCAGTCTGCTGCTGCATGTGGTTGACCTGGCTTCACCGGATGCTTCCCGGCAGTGCCAGACGGTAGAGGATATTCTCAATGAGCTTGACCTGAGCGACAAGCCCAGGATCACCGTACTCAATAAAATCGATGTAATACCAGGCGGTGGACAGCACCATGATGAAGCCTCCGGCTTACGGTTTTTCTATGAAAAGGGCTACATCGATAGTGAAGGCATGGTGCTTCTTTCTGCGGAAAAAAAGTGGGGATTTAAGCGACTTCTTGAATTAATAAGCCATCATATACAACAGCCGACTAAGTGACGCGCTGAAATCAAAATCTGAGCCTTTTTAATACCGTCTTGGTGGTTATCTACCTGTAAGGCTCTGATTTGACGGCTTGCCGAATTTGCTGGCGGCTAGTTTATCCTCGGAGAGATAGAGACGGTTGCCCTCGGTAGAGCGGATAATATCGGCACCCATTAGTACCTGTATGGCAAGTGGTTTATAATCTCGCATTCGGAACATGCCGCCCGAATGTCGCAGCCCAAGCTCTTCCGCGGTTTTGGCATGTTTTATATCGATGGCACTATTGTTCCGAAAAATCCTCACCACCTTATTCACCGCCCGCGAAATGAGAAAGCGGGGAATCACATACATCGCCAGGGCCATTAAGACAATAATTATTACTATAGCAATAACATTACCCATCACTACTACCATTATACTTTTTATTGACGGAGTGAAGCAAGCTTAAAAGGGCATTAAAAT
>CAYXWH010000012.1:13190-33043 GCA_964468755.1 uncultured Dehalococcoidaceae bacterium | reverse complement strand
TCCGGTAGCGGATATCATAGGCAGTTGCCTGACCGGTGGTGCCGTCATCTCCGGGCGCCGTCCAAGTCAGTATAATGGAGCTCGTGGTAGTACTACCGGTCGCCAGGTCGGTTACCGCCGCCGGCGAGGTGGTATCCTGACTGCCGCCAGGGTTGTAGACCAAATCCAGCCCATTCACCTGACCGCCAATAAAGACGATAGATGGCAGTGGAGGATTTTGAAGCTCCCACTCCCAGTGAACTGGTGGGCTTTCTATCAATGTTCCAATACGCATCACCTCTGCGGCCACATCATTTACTCTGAATACTATGAGGTTACCATTTTGACCGTTTACAGTCAGATAATATGGCATGCTGACCAGGAGATCAGTGCCAAACTGACCGGAATCATCGGTGGTAATAGTATTACCCCGCAATCCGTTGACCCACGCGGTTACCTGAACATTAACAGCTGGCGCGCCACCGGTGGCAATTACCTTTCCCCAGAAATGGTCAACGAATCCCGAAGTACCAGTATCATCATTGGCAGTAGCCATGCTCGGGCTATTGGAAATGGCGGACCAGTTGGGTACTTCATCAGCCGTCTTGATGGCAAAGTAGTAGGTCGTGTCGTCATTAAGACCGGATACGGTAAAAGTCTCGGTGGATCCGGTAGCCTGCGGTACCGGCTCTCCAATGACCTGGGTCGCCGTAGCCCAGCTGGCATTGGTTACGGCGCCCCCGGTCCGGTAGCGGATATCATAGGCGATTGCCTGACCGGTAGTGCCGTCATCTCCGGGGGCGGTCCAGGTTAGCTTGACAGTGTCGGTGAACGCCTCGGTAGTTGCCAGGTCGTTTATTGCCGCTGGTGGTGTGCTATCCTGACTGCCGCCAATGTTGTAGACCAGGTCCAGCCCATTCACCTGACCTTCATGAAAGACAACTGATTGTAGTGGAGGATTTTGTATTTGCCACTCCCAGTGAACGGGCGGGCTTTCTATCAATGTTCCAAGACGTGACACCTCTGCGGCCACGCCATTTACTTTTAACACTATAAGGTCGCCATTTCTACCCGTAGCACTCAGGTAATGCGGTAGATCAACCAGGGGGTCACTGCCAAACTGACCGGAATCATCGGTGGTGATAGTTTCGCCTTGCACTCCGTTGACCCAGATGGTTACCTGAACATTGACACCTGGCGCGCCACCGGTGGTGGTCACTTTACCCCAGAAATGGTGACTTGCGCCCAGACCAGCACTTGCCACATCGACCGCTATAAACGGCAATATCGACAGAGCCAGGGCTAAGAAAACAGATATAGCCCAGCGCATATACCGGGCATTCACGTTGTAGAATCGGCCGTCATTAATGGTCACTCTTCGCATGTCCCATATCAAAAGATTAGCCTAATTACCTCATTTCGCTAATATCACTACATGACCGGAATCCTTTTTATCAACGCATTTGCCGGCTGACCTGATGCTACATAGAAATAGAAACTCAGATAAAACTAAAAATCACATGCGTTCTATTTCGATCTTCTGCCAGGTATTCAACAGAGGCTTCTATCGATTGGCGAAACTGGTCAACCTGGTCGCCTTCCATAATCTTCTTTCTTATAATTTTGAGCGATTCGTTCGATCCGTTAACGTTGCTACGGACTCTGAGAGTCCTTCTGCGTCTCACCCAGTTTCTTGCGTGTGCGTATTAGTAAGTTTAAGTTTCCTTTTCCAATATCACAATTGACTAAAAGTAGATATTCTCAACCTGAAAGTAGAGATATTTTCAATCTTGAAGTAGTAATCACTTAAATAATAGTTACGTCTTCGCATGCTGAGGAGGTACTTCAGGACTGAAATATGCTGGACAGTTGGCGAGAGTGTGCATACTGATAGGACTAGCCTGATAAATATATATCGTTTCAACACGGCTAGGGGATTAATCGGTTGCAAGTAAACAGCAAAAGATATTGGTTGAGTAGTAGCACAGGTAATATAGTCAGACAGGCCCTCATAGCGCCCCGGGATATCGACAACCAGCTAATGAACCTATCTTAGCTGGATTCACGAGGTAACAAGTGGTATAACTACCGGGGTCAGGTCAGAAAAGTAAGCCTTACTTTTATGTCGCACATCCAAAACGCTAAAACTGCGCAAAGCTCTTTAACCAGGTACTGAGTATACATAGGGGAGAAGCGAAGTTTGTTGATTGTCTATTCCAGCGTAGAGGTTTTCCTGGCTATTTGTTCTACCTCTTTACGAGATTATAACCGGTATCGTTTCCGGAGGGCGGACCACTGGTTCAGGGTAAGGGAAAGAACTGACTGAACAGGCGAAACATTGCGGGGACAGTTACTATGGAGAAAATAAAACTTGAGAGTACGAACTGGTTGGATATTGCTTTATTACCACCAGCTCGCTCAGTCAATATCGGCGTTGCGGTAACAGGTGGGACTGCGGCTTGCAAGAGGAATAAAAGAGCGATGCTGTAAGATGGTTGCCAGAGTATTAATATACCCAGAAAGACCAGAGGAAAAACGAGGTTTTTAATTACTAGGAATTTAACAATCTCTTTATAATATATTTTGCCCTTTTGCCTGAAGTCAAGATACAGACTGCCACCAAGTATAATCATGATAAGCGGTAGCGCCATCCTGCCCAGGGTTTCGAGTATTGTATGGATGACATCCGGCAGGTATGCACTGACTCCTACCAATTGGATGATAAGTGCCAGAATAGTGGCGATAAGTATAGGACTAACAATCCGGTGCCATTGGGTCTTTTGCGCTCTGGCTTTTTTGAAGAAGAGCTGATAGGTACTGAAAAACATGATGGGGTGTAACATTATAAATATGTAAAGTTGCGGCAGGTAGGGTGCGTCAGAGCCAAAAACTCCGCCGATGATGATGAGCGGAAAGAACAGGCCGTTCTGATAAAAGAGGTTTATGGCAAATTCGCCTCGAGTCTCTTTCTGTGAAAGAAACATGGTTATAAGGGTTAATGTTAACGAAATGGCGGCAAAGACAAACCACCACAGAGGTAATTGCCACCAGTCCGGAAATTTTTCCGGAGTGAAGTTAACTACTATGCTGGAAAATATCATGCAGGGAAGGGCAATATTTACCGCCAGCTGGATTAGAAATCCCTGTACATTTTCCGCTATAGCGTTTCTTCTGGCTACCCAGAATCCGATACTGCCTATTCCTAAGAGTATCAGTACCGCTTCCAATACCCAGATAAAGACGTCCATCTTACCGTCCCTAAGAAATATGCCGGGTGTTTTGTATATTATACCAGTGGTTCATATAGCGCAATCATCTCAATTGTGCAAACGTAAATTGTCATCGTAAACTTTTTATCTGCATAGGCTTGTCATTCGCACAGAAAGGCTTCGCGGTTTACGGCGAACGTGGTATCAGCCGAATGATATTATAAAGATTGCAATGGCAG
This sequence comes from uncultured Dehalococcoidaceae bacterium, assembly GCA_964468755.1. Classification (GTDB taxonomy): domain Bacteria; phylum Chloroflexota; class Dehalococcoidia; order Dehalococcoidales; family RBG-16-60-22; genus CAYXWH01. The sequence continues at coordinate 29,616 of CAYXWH010000012.1, read as the reverse complement.
TACGCAACAGAGAGATTTATGGTTCCGACTGAGCAAAACAGGCAATTATGGCATAGAAGCCGTGTGGTGGATGCAGGCGCTCAATTCCTGTGTTGTAATTCGCGACAGATGAGACTGGACATGGCCAATTTCATTTTTACCGGACCGTTCCTGGACCCCCCCTCATTCAGGATAGTGGATAGCGAGCCGGTGTTCAGGGAGGCACGTGTCCTGGCTACGATTGCAGCCACACACCATTCAGAGGCAAGGTTCCCGGCGTCCGGTCATTAGAATGGATTCTAACGAGGCTTGACAGTTACCGTTGCCAGGGTCATAATTCCGGCAAAGCTGGTGAATTCCAGCTTCTCTTTTTTGCTGATATCTGGTCATTCCACTACTGCTTTCACACAAACTAGATTGGTATTTCAGCGGAGACCAAAGTACCCTCGCCAAACCTGGAGTTGATATCAAAACTGCCACCAAACGATTCTACCCTCTGCTGCATTCCAATCAGTCCAACTTTTTCCCTGATAGTAATATTGTGAGCTGTTTGCATCGGGAAAAATCCCTTACCGTTGTCTCGTACCGTTAGTTTAAGAGACTCCGGAGAGAATGTAAGTATGGTCACCGCCTCACTGGCTTCTGAATGACGTCTGACATTATTCAAAGCCTCTTGAACTATACGAAATATTGTGACTTCAATTTCAGCGCTTAGCTTTCTATGCGTACCATTTATTATCAACTCGGCATTGATTTGACCATCCTGATTCAAACGGTCACTGAGCCATCGCAATGCCGGCACGAGTCCTAAATCATCCAGGACACTTGGCCTCAAGTCAAGGCTTATTCTTCGCACATCTTTTGAGATGTCAAGGAGTGCATCTCTTATCCATTCTAAATACCTTTTCGTTTCCACGTTAGTTTCACTCCCATTCCAGGACATCATACTTTGAACACGATTCGCTACAGCCAATAAATCCTGCAGCGCGCTATCATGTAGTTCTTGGGCTATGTGCCGCCGTTCATCTTCCTGGGCTTTGAAAATTTGTGCCATATGAAGCTGGCGTTCCCGTTCCCTTTCCACCGATATTTGTCTTTGGTTCTCCCTCCATTTCAGCTCTAAGGTGATAGCTACTACTACTGTTAAAGGCACCAGAGCTAAGGCGATGTTAGTCGCTAGAGACGCGAAGTTAAATGAGAAAAATAAAATACGAGGCAATATTGCCAGAATTGATATTGACCAGGCAATTAGACAGCCACGCCACCAAAAAACCAGAGAAGCATAAAGGAAGGGTATAAAGAACAGGCTGCCAATGATATTATTCCTAATCTCAAAAATTGAGAATTGCCAAAACCATTCAAATCTACCATACCAGTCATAGTAAATGAAGGCAATGAACACCGTAATAGCGATAATAGCCCAAAAATGGACATTATGCCCCATCTTATCCAGTTCAAGTAATCGAAACTTTAGTGTATCCTTATTCACTCAAAGTGACCTAATCCAAGTCATCAAGAGTAAGAATACCACTCCGCAACGCAATGATTACCGCTTCAGTCCGGCTCGCAACACTTAGCTTGGAAAATATCTCCTGCAGATATCCTTTCACCGTACGCAGGCTAAGGCATAGCCTTTCCGCGATATCTCTATTGCTCATACCATGCGCCGCTAATCTAAGGATTTCTAGCTCCCGGCTTGTAATTCTATCACTTTTGTCTAAAGATACAGGTTTTGTCATATGTCGGAGAGCATGTTTGATTAACTGCTGTGAAACTGAGGAGGATAACACGGTCTCTCCGGTAGCCACCGCGCGCACTGCCTGGACAACTTCTTTACCGAATACAGCTTTGGTTAGATATCCAGCGGCGCCAGCTTCAAGTATACCCAGTATATGCTCACTATCATCATGAACAGTCAGTACCAATATTCCTATTTCAGGACATTTCGCTTTAATTTGTCGTATTGCTTCAAGACCGCTCATTTTGGGCATACTTATATCCATAATCACAACACAGGGAACTAACTCTGTAGCAAGCCTGACCGCTTCCTCACCATCACCAGCGTCGCCAACAATCTCAAAATCCACTTCCTTTTCCAGAATGTTTCTAAGCGCTTCACGGAGTAAAGGATGATCATCAGCCAGCACTACAGTGATCTTATCCGGTTTACCTTGAGTTAATTCATTTTCAGGGAGCAGTTCATTCATAGGGGTATTATAGCATCAAAAAATCAAAACAAGAAGTGAATCGGTACCGTAGTACCCTGCCTTCTGTACCGAGTGGACTTTAGTACAGGGTCAAACTGACGTTGAATAGAAAGGGAAACATTGCTAACCTCACATTGGGCAAAGTACCAAAGACCATATGAACATAAATATGCAGGCATTATAAATATTTGTTGAATGCTGGCTGTGCCAGCAAGAAAAAGAGTAAATGAAGCAGTAGTAAGAGCGGGAGGCAAGACCGGTATTTAGAAAAATAGACGGGCTCTGCAGGGTGAAAGAGGGTATCCCTCGTATATGTTGTACCTGGGTCTAATCAGATAAAATGCATCCCGCTTGCCAGGCAGCGTTGATTGATACTGGTTTATTTACATTTACATAAGGGTTTTATTAAGAAGAGTGAAAGATGGTAAGGAGATAGAGACAAAAAAGACATCCCCCCAAAAAGCCTGCGACCAAATATGTTTCTGGTGTATGAAATAGCTCTTGATATCCAGTTTTTTAATCTGAAGCATTTCTCAAGATAAGTAAATAAGTTGAACAAGAGGGCAGGTTACACACTTTTGGTTATGTAGTCCTTTGGCGTTACTTAGGCAGTAAGGCGTCATTGTTTCGCCGCACCTGAGCTTTGGTAACAAGAGAAACAAGTAGGGCGATGACTATGATTACCAGATATGAAATAAACTTGGCGTATTAAGATAACGGAAAATAAGGGGAGGTTCTATTGAAGTGTCAGAGATGAGATCAGACGAGCACTACGAGGAAAAGTTTGAGTTTGAGCTGTGGAAACGAATCAAAAAGCGAGCTGAGGAAAAAGACATCAGTTATGTTGCCGCTTCGGAGGAAGTTCTTCCAGAATATGTCAAAACCATACGATATCGGGATACGGAATTTGAGGACGCGGCCATAATGAAACGGGCGCAAGAGATGGTAAAGCTAATGGAAACTGAGGAGAAGGAGCCTAAATCGTAGGGGGATAAAATGGTCTTGGAACAGATTGCTGATAAAGTATTTGATACTGATGTACTGATAATTGGGGGGGGTATTGCTGGCTGTACCTCGGCAGCTAAGGCTTCGGAGCAGGGCTTGAAGGTACTACTTGCCGAGAAGGCAAAGACGGACAGAAGCGGCAGTGCCGGACAGGGTATTGACCACTACGGTATCTTCCCCCGTGAAGGCGTAACGCCGCTGGATCTGGTAAAACACTGGCAGCATTCATTGAGGGTTGTCAACGGTGAGGGGCGGTGGGCAGACCCGAACATTATGTTCCGTTACTACGATAATGCCTTCTGGACATTGGAGGAGCTCGAGAAACTGGGCATCCCGATGAGGTGGGATGATGGTGAATTCTATTGGATGCCTCATCGAGGACCAGGTATGGACCCCAGAATATCGCTTAAGCTCGGGCTTCGTGTGCACTGGCAGAATATCAAGCCGCTGCTGGCGAAAGCAATGAGAAAGAAGATCGTGCATATCCTGGAGCGAACGATGATTGTGGACCTGCTTACCAATAAAGGCAGGGTAGTTGGGGCTACCGCGGTGGATACCCGCACCGGTGAATTTATCGTCATTAAGGCAAAGGCGGTGGTCATTGCCACTGGACTCTTTGCCCGCTGCTATGACCCGGAGACACCACACTTTTGGAAGTACAAGTTCCGCTACCACTGGTGCCCGGCGACTATCTCCGGGGACGGTTGGGCGATAGCCTACCGGGCGGGCGCTGAGTTGGCCAGCATGGACATAACCGGCTGGGGGTTCCGCATACGTGATGACCTGAACATCTCTTTCGGCAATTTCCCCATCAATGACGGAGTGCCTTCTCGGCCACTCGACTGGACGGGAGAAGAGGTCTCTTACGGGACATGGCAGTCAGCCAGCGGGTACAACAAGCTGCACCAAGACGCACGGACTCCCATTTACCATAGCCTGGAACACCTGCCCGATGACTTTCATAAGCGGATGGAAGTGGCTTTCGCGGATGAGCGGATGGTCTCGTTCAAGATAGCCGAGAACAGGGGCTTTAACCCCAGGACACACTGGTACGAACTGATGCTCAATAAGCCCCATAACTTCGTGAATGTGGCTGGTGTCTACGCTGATGAAGACCTGAAGGCTACTTTGCCAGGGCTTTATGCCGTGGGTGATTGTGTCGCCGGATTGCACAGTTGCGGTGAAGCTGCCTTTACCGGCTTTTTCACTGGCAAGAGCTTGCCTGCCTTCATCAGTAGTGCTGCTGAACCAGTAGTTGACAAAGCTCAGGTGGAGAGTCAGAAACAAGCGGCGCTGGCACCCCTGAACATCAAGGATGGCACCGAGCCGATGGAACTGGAGAGTGCCATCCGCTACATCTGTGACCGGTACGTCAGCCAGTTTAAATCCGAAGGTAAACTGCGCGAAGGACTGAGGCGACTTGACTCCCTGCGCAGGGTCTTTCTGCCCAAACTGATGGCAAAGAACCCGCATTACCTTATGCGTTGCCTGGAAGTCCGCAATATTATGGACCTGACCGAGCTGCATATCCAGGCATGTCTGCAGCGCAGGGAGACAAGAGGCGCTCACATCAGGCTTGACTTTCCGCAGCAAGACCGCACATGGGATAATATGCTCACTTACCAGCGACTTGAAAGTGGAAGGCCAATTCTAGAGATGAGAGAGCCACCAGATTTAAAGCCAGAGTATGCTCGGGGAGGGAAATAACATGCCAGCTAAGATAGACTATAAAAAATGCATCGGCTGTGGCAGGTGCTATGACCTCTGCCCAATTGATGTTTTTGCCTGGGATGAAGATAAAGACATGCCAGTGGTGGCTTACGAAGAAGAGTGCTGGCACTGCGGCATTTGCTGGATGGAGTGCCCCAAGCGGGCGATAGACATCACCTACCCGGCGTCATTTTGGTAGAGTCCCTTACTTATAGAAGTGAGAAACGACCAATTTTGGAGGTCTGAAATGGCCGAACCCACCACGGATAAGCACTATGAAGAAAAATTTGAATTTCCCCTCTGGAAGCTCATCAAGCAGCGGGCGGAAGAGAAGGACATCAGTTACCATGACGCCTCAATTGAGGTGCTACCGGAGTTTGAGAGAACCATCCGGTACCGTGATACCGTGTTTGAACAGGCGGAAATAGAGAAGCGGCATAACGAGGCCCTTGAGTTAAGTGAACTCGAACGAAGATTGGAACGCCTGAAGAAAGGGGAGGTGTAACTACATGGCTCTGGAAAAGATTGCCGATAGGGTTCTCTCTACCGATGTCATGATAATTGGCGGTGGTATTGCCGGCTGCTATTGTGCCGCCAAGGCAGCCGGGCATGGTTTGAACGTCATCCTGGTCGAGAAATCCAAGACCGACCGCAGTGGTAACGCCGCCATGGGTATAGACCATTATGGAGAAGTCGAAAATGACGGCATTACGCCGTTACAGTTCGTCAAACTTGATGAGGAGCGTTCGCGTGACCTCAACGGGGACGGACGCTTTACCGACCCCAATATAATCTACCGGTACTATGCGTATAGTCGGTGGGCACTGGAAGAGTCAGAGAAAATGGGCATCACCATGAGATGGGATGATGGTGAATACTATTTCATACCCCAGCCCTGGCACGGGGGGCCCCAATTGAATCTAAGGGTCCACTGGCAGGACATCAAGCCGAATCTGGCTAAAGCGGTAAGAAACAGCGGTGTCAACGTGCTTGAGCGGACAATGGTAATTGACCTGCTGACAAACAACGGGCGCGTGGTAGGCGCCACCGTTATTAACACCCGCACCGGTGAATTCATCGTCATCAAGGCGAAGGCAACGGTACTCGCTACCGCCATGTTCGCCCGCTGCTACGAACCCGAAGAACCCCTCTTCTACAAGTACCAGATGAAGTACCACTGGTGCCCGGCTTCTATCTCCGGTGACGGCTACGCTGCTGCCTACCGCGCTGGCGCCGACCTGGCCAATATGGACATTACCGGCTGGGGTTTCCGGATACGTGACGACCTGACCATCTCCTACGGGAACTTTGACCACGGCGACGGCATCCGCGGTAAATGGTACACCTGGGACGGCGAGGAGATTCACTATCCTACAGCACAGGTCTACCGCGATATAGAGATGAAAGGTAAGGACCCGATATACGCCAGCCAGTCCCACCTTCCCGACGACTACCAGAATAGGATGCAGGTTGCTTTCGTCGATGAAAAGCTTATTTCATTCAAGATAGCCGAGGACAGGGGATTCAACCCCAGGACACATCGCTACGAATTGATGGAGAACCACCCGCTCAACCTTATCATGCCTACTGGCGTTAATGTAGACGAAGACTTCAGGTCTTCACTAGAGGGTCTTTACGCCATCGGTGATTGCTCCAACGGCAGCCATGGCTGTGGTCGTGCCACCGTTGGTGGCTTGCTGGTCGGCGACACTATACACAAATATGTCAGCACCGCCGGGGAACCCGTTATTGACGAAGCCCAGGTGGAGAGCCAGAAGCGGACGGCACTGGCGCCCCTGAGCGTGGAGAAAGGTACCGAGCCGATAGAACTGGAACTGTCCACCCGCTACATATGCAAGCGCTATGTGGGCATGTTCAAAAACGAGGGTAGACTCATGGAAGGACAGAGACGGCTCCGCTCCCTGAAAAGAGAGTTCCTGCACAGGCTGAAGGCGAAGAACCCTCACTACCTGATGCGGGCTCTGGAGTGCCGGAATATCATGGACCTGGTTGAGTTACATATAGCCGCCTGCCTGGTGCGTAAAGAGACAAGGGGCCAGTTCATCAGGCTTGACTATACGGAGAAAGACCCATCACGGGACAATATGATTACCATGCAACGGCTGGTAAACGGAGAACCGGTGCTTGACATAAGGGAAGTGCCTGACCTGAAGCCGGAGTACCTGAAAAAGGAGAAATAGTTATGCCTGCGGAGATAGACTACAAGCGCTACATTGGCTGTGGCAAGTGCCATGATTTATGTCCCGTGAAGCGGGCGATAGACATCACCTATCCGGCATCGTTCCGGTAGGGCTAACATCAGACGGGCCGGCAATGAATCTTGTAGTTATTGACAATCAGGATTATTCATATTAATATGATTCATTCTCGAATAAAACAAAGGTAGCAAAATACATATTTGGAGGTGAATATGTAACGGTTAGTTGGTTTTGATTCCACTGAGCAGTGACTATCTGGAAAGGAGAGGGAAAGTGAGGAAATTACTGTTAGTTGCAGTGATGGTAGTAGTGGTGAGTGGCTTGATTCTTGCCGGATGTGCCCAGCCAGCACCGGCTCCTGTCCCAGCTCCGGCTCCTGCCCCAGCACCAGCTCCAGAACCAGCTTCAGCTCCAGAAAAACCTATAGAACTGAAATGGTCCACCTATCAGCCTCCAAAATGCGTTCCAGTCCTAAAAATGCAGGAACCTTTTATCAAAGAAATAGAGGAGCTTACCAACGGCAAGGTCAAAACAACTATTTATACGGGTGGGGCGCTAGGTGCACCACAGGACCAGTATGACCTGGTACTCGAGGGCACGGCTGATATTGCCCTGATCAGCACCGGTTTTTACCCCGGGGTCTTCCCGTCGTCTCTGGTAATGGAACTACCGATGCAGTTTCAGTCGGCTGAAGTTGCCAGTGCTACGTATTGGGACCTGGCTAAGAAATACCTGATAGATACGGAATACAGCAAGGCAAAGGTGTTGTTCGTAAAAACCACTGGTCTTTTTAATATCCTATCCAATGTTGAAATAAAGACTCTCGAGGATATGAAAGGATTTAAGACGGCGGCTCCATCTCCAATGGAGGCGAAAACATGCGGCCAACTTGGATTGGGTGTCGCAGCGATGCCTCCTCCGGAACACTATAATGCCCTGGAAAGGGGACTCATTGAAGTTTCCTGGAATGAGTGGGAAGGAGCATACACAGCCTGGAAGGTTTACGAAGTCACCAAGTACCGTACCGGCAATATCGACCTGGCAACCCACACAGACATAATCATAATGAACTGGGATGTCTGGAACAGTCTGTCCCCGGACATCCAGCAGGCATTTGAAGAAGCCGGCGGCTTTAACATGGCACGGGAATGCGGCCGAATTTTGGATGAGGCGAATGAAGAGTTTAAACAGAAGATAATTGAATATGACCAAGAAGTAGGCAACCCCCCGATTTACTACCTGCCTGATGATGAAAGGGCAAGATGGAAGGAAGCGGTCGCTCCGGTAATTGAAGGTTGGATAAAAGATCAACAAGCTGCCGGTGCACCGGCAAAATCAATGCTGGATGACCTCCACGCATTGAGGGCTAAGTACGCCGAGCAGTTTTCCAAATAAGGCATAGCATGTGCTTGTGCGAGATAAATATATCAATTTAGTGAACAAGTTTATCACGCTGTTAAGCCACAGGATCGGTGACCTGGGTTTGGCTTTTCTAATGGCAATGGTGCTGTTGATAGTGGTTGACGTTGTCTCCAGGCGCATCTTCAACAGCCCATTGTCATTTAGTTTCGAGTTGATTGAACTCTTGCTGGTAACCACAGTCTTTCTAGCCCTGGTCTATACTACCAGTGTGCAGAGACATATCAGTGTCGACGTGCTGACATCTCGTTTTTCCGCCAAGGCGCGGACGATTACCGACAGGGTAACCGATTTTATCTCTCTCGTGGTCTTTGCTCTGATTGGCTGGCGCAGCATAGTCCAGGCGGGAAGAATTTGGGAAATGGGTAAGGAAACCGGGATACTGGGAATACCTATCTACCCATTTTTATACGTCGTCGCCTTCGGTAGCATAATAGCGAGCCTGATAATCCTGGTCAGTCTTATCAATTCTATGATTGAGGCAGCCAAAAAATGAGCCTGCATGTGATAGGACTCATCGGCATTATCGTTGTCTTTGTATTTATTTTCCTCAACACTCCCATTGGTATATCGTTAGCCCTGGTCGGTTTCATCGGGGTGGGTATTGTGAGGGGCATGGATTCCGGGCTGTCCACTCTTGGCGTGGACGCCTTCCGGACAGCAGCCTCTTACAATTTCTGTGTTATACCCCTCTTTGTCTCCATGGGGTTCCTCGCATCCAAAGCGGGTCTTAGTGATGGCGCCTTTGAAGCCATTCATAAGTGGATAGGGCATGTACGCGGAGGTCTGGCTATGGCGGCGACCGGTGCCTGCGCTATGTTCGCTGCTATCTGTGGCGGCGCCGTGGCTACGGCGACTACGGTAGCGGCGGTAGCGCTGCCGCAGATGAGGAAGCATGGATATGATGATGTGCTGTCACTCGGCGTCCTCGCTGCCGGCGGTAATCTGGGCTTCCTCATTCCTCCCAGTATGGGCTTCATGCTCTATGCTATTATCACCGAGCAGTCCATAGGTACTCTGTTTATCTCCGGTATATTGCCGGGGATACTGCTTACCTTCCTATTTATGTTTACGATATGGATTATGTGCCGGCTAAAACCCAGCCTGGCCCAGCCATCACCCGGTGCCAGCTGGAAAGAGCGGTTTGTTTCGACCAGGCACACTATCCCCAGTATAATCTTGATTCTGCTGGTGCTGGGGGGCATTTATGCTGGTTTCTTTACTCCCACCGAAGCGGGCGCAGTCGGGGTACTTGGTGTTATTATTATCGGTCTGGCCAACCGGCGTTTAACCTGGCAGGGTTTTATCTCCGCACTCCGCGAATCAGCCAAACTGTACGGGATGGTCTTTATCCTTATCATCGGCACCATGATTTACAGCCGGTTCCTGGTGGTCACCGAATTACCCCTGTACCTGTCAGAAACCATAGCCTCGGTTGAAGTATCGCCCCACGTCGTTTTAATCATCTGTTTGTTCTTCTATATCCTGATTGGCTTCATTATGGACATCATGGCGATGCTCATGCTTACCGTGCCAATTCTCCACCCGGTTCTGGTGAGTCTGGGATTCGACCCGGTCTTGCTGGCGGTGCTCACCATAATCACGGTGCTGATGGGGCACATCAGCCCGCCGGTCGGAATCGTCGTCTTCGGTCTTGCCGGCTATGTCAGAGACGTACCTGTGTATACCATTTTCCGCGGAGCATTGCCCTTCCTGATAACAATGCTGGTCTGCCTGGCAATCCTGATTGCTTTCCCTCAAATTTCGCTGCTGTTACCCAATTTAATGAGGCCCGGATAACGGTATGCCGGTATTTGCGCTTGAGGTGAACCTGAATACCATATATCCCAGATACTAAATTGAGATGGATAGGCACACTCGGGTGAGCCTGAGTTATTGATAACGATAATTAAGCAAGGAGAAGTGAATATGGCAGAGCCTATGTCAGACAAATACTATGAAGAGAAGTTCGAGTTTCCCCTGTGGAAGCTCATCAAGCGGCGGGCTGAGGAGAAGGATATCAGCTATATTGAGGCATCTGAAGAGGTAATTCCTGAGTATGCAAGAAACATAAGATATCGGGATACCAAATTTGAGGAAGCAGCGGTGCAGGAAGGGGCGAAGGAAATCGCAGAGTGGGCGGAACGAGGACGCAAGGAGATGACATAAGGAGGTATGAAATGGCTCTGGAACAGATAGCGGGCAAGGTTATCGAAGCTGACGTACTGGTGATGGGGGGAGGTATTGCCGGCTGCTGCGTGGCAGCCAAGGCGGCACGGAATGGCTTGAAAGTGGTATTAGCCGAAAAGGCGAAGACAGACAGGAGCGGTAGTGCCGCGGCCGGTATTGACCATTACGGGAACTACCCACCCAGGACCCGGAGTTTCACTCCCGTTGACATCCCGCCGGACGAGTTCGCCGGTATATGGAAGGGCTGGCAGGCTGCCTTCAACTGGGAAGGACAATACACTGACCCCAATTCCCTTTACCGGCTCTACAAGTACGGCTTCTGGACTCTGGAAGAACTGGAGAAGCTGGGTATCACGTCGAAGTGGCACGATGGCGAATATTACTGGATGCCCTCGGCGGCAGCCTGGGAGGGGGCAAAGGGAGTGCTCAGGGTACACTGGACGAATATCAAGCCGATGCTGGCAAAAGCGGCGAGGAAAAGCGGCGTTAACATTCTGGAGCGGACCATGGTGGTTGACCTGCTCACCAACAGCGGTAAAGTAGTCGGCGCTACCGCGGTAAACACCCGTACCGGCGAATTCATCGTCATCAAGGCAAAAGCCGTGGTTCTGGCTACCGGTCTCTTTACCCGCTGCTATGACGGTGAAACGCCTTTGTTCTGGAAGTACAAGTTCCGCTACCACTGGTGCCCGGCGACTATTTCCGGGGACGGCTACGCTGTCGCCTACCGGGCTGGAGCGGAACTGGCTCATATGGAGGTGTCCGGGTACACCTTCAGAATGCGTGACGATTTAACCATCTCCTTCGGTAATTTCGTCCGTGGCGATGGCATCCCGGCCAAGCAGTACACCTGGGACGGAGAAAGGACCCCCTATCTCCCCGGACCAGCCCAGTATGAAGACCTGGAGCAAAAAGGCAGGACCCCGCTCTACTTCAGCCTGCAACACCTGCCCGATGACTTCCACCGGCGAATGGAGATAGCCTTCGCCGATGAGAGGCTTGTCTCTTTCAAGATAGCCGAGGAGAGGGGCTTTAACCCGAGAATACACCGCTATGACCTGATGGCGATTCAATCACCATCAATGCATATGGCCAGCGGTGTCAATACCGATGAATACTTCAGGACTACCTTGCCCGGTCTTTACGCAGTAGGCGACTGTGCCGCTGGTTTTCATAATTGTGGTATGGCTACCGTGTCGGCACTGCTCCTTGCCGATGACCTGCCGGGCTTCATAAGTAAAGCCAGTGAGCCTGTAGTCGATGAAACCCAGGTGGAGAGCCAGAAACAAACGGCGCTGGCGCCCCTGAACATCAAAGATGGCACCGAGCCGATGGAACTGGAGAGCGCCGTTCGCTACGCCTGCGAGCGGTATATAGGCTTTTTCAAATCGGAAGGAAAGCTCCGGGAAGGGCTGCGGCGGCTGGGCTCACTGCAGAGGGTGTTCCTGCCCCAGCTCATGGCAAAGAATCCCCACTATCTCATGCGGTGCCTGGAAGTCCGTAATATACTGGATTTAGCTGAGGTGCATGTTACTGCCGTCCTGGAAAGAAAGGAGACACGCAGCAGCAGTATCCGGCTTGATTACCCTGAGGTTGACCCGTCACTGGGGAATATGCGCATTTATCAACGGCGGGAAGATGGCAAACCGGTACTTGAGATACGGAAGGCACCGGAACTAAAGCCGGAGTATACGAAGGGGGGAAAGTAATATGCCAGCCAAGATTGACTATAAGAAGTGCATAGGCTGTAAAAAGTGCTACGACCTTTGCCCCATGGACGTCTTTACCTGGGATGAGCAGATAGATATGCCAGTGGTGGCTTATGAAGATGAATGCTGGCACTGTGGTATCTGCTGGATGGAGTGCCCCAAGCGGGCGATAGATATCACCTACCCCGCCTCATTCTGGTAGTTTTTCTGGCAGATGAGATGAAAAAAGTTTCGAGAAGTACTTGTAAGAGATGACTCAGTCTATTAGCCTTTATCATCCATCAAAGGTTAATAATAGAAAGAATGCAGTTGAAGAAGATGTAGCAGCCAGTTAGCATGGAGCATTAGCCAGCTTAATAAAGTTCCCACTGGTTTTTTTAAGAAGGAATAAGCCGTGAAAAAGATAGTTCTAATTTCACTGGCAATGATTTCGGTGGGCGGCTTGTTTCTTGCCGGATGTGCCCAGCCAGCACGTGCTCCGTCTCCATTTCCATCTCTATCTCCAGCCCCGGCTTCCGAGGAAATCATCAAATTGAAATTTTCCAATTACCAACCTCCGCAAAGTGTACCAATGTTGAGATTTCATGAGCCCTTTGCCAGAAAAGTAGAGGAGCTTACCAATGGTAGGATCAGGATAACCAGTTATCCCGGTGGAGTTCTGGGCACAGCAGCAGACCAGTATGATCTGGTGCTCACCGGCACGGCCGATATGGCCATGGTCAGCACTGGCTTTCTGCCCGGTGTCTTCCCCCTGACTGAAGTTATCGAACTACCCATGCAATTTGGATCATCTGAAGTCGCTGGCGCCGTATACTGGGATATAACGGCAAAATACCTGCTGGACTCCGATTACCGCAAGGTGAAGGTACTCTATGTCAATCCCACCGGTCTTTTTAATATTTTCTCCACAAAAGAAGTAAAAACCCTTGAGGACCTGAAAGGCCTGAAGACAGCTTCCCCGTCACCGATAGAGGCCAAGACATTTGCATTACTGGGACTGGCGACAGCCTCCATGCCTCCGCCGGAAATGTACATTGCGCTGAAGAAAGGGCTGATAGACCTCAGTTGGAATGAATGGGAAGGCGGCTATGTGACCTGGAAGACTTACGAAGTTACCAAATACCGCATCGGCAATATCGACATTGCGACTCATCCCAATGTATTTATAATGAACTGTGATGTGTGGAACAGCCTTCCAGCGGATATCAAGCACGCATTTGAAGAAGCCGGTGGCTTCAGGAAATCACGGGAATGCGGCAGGATTATGGACGAAGTGAATGAGCAAGCCCTGCAACAGATAGTGGACTATGACCAGAAGATAGGCAATCCGCCTATTTGCTATCTGCCCGAGGACGAAAAGGCAAAGTGGAAAGAGGCTGTCACTCCGCAGATTGAAGAATGGGTGGCAGAAAAGGAGGCTGCCGGCTTACCCGGAAGAGCCATACTGCAAGACCTCCAAGCATTGGTGAAGAAATATTCTAACTAACGCCTGAAGCGTGCTGGTATGAGAAAGAGCTATAAATTCGTCCAAGATAGTACGTGTGCCGGATAGCTGCAGCATTGGTGACCAGGGTCTTGTGGTACTAAAGCTTGTGGTACTAAAGGAGGAAGGGTTACCGATGCAGCCACACGTCATTCAGAGGCAAGTTTCCCGGTGTCCGGTCATTAGAATGGATTCTAACGGGGCTTGACAGTTACCGGTGCCAATGTTATAATTCCGGCAAAGCTGGTGAATTCCAGCTTTTCTTTTTTGCTGATATCTGGTCATTCAACTTGTAATAGGCTTTTAAACAGGCAGGTAGCTGGCTATGGAAGTGACGTTCGGGGCTGAAGTTATTGACCAGAATGGGAAAGTACTGGGAACGGTTGACCACCTCGCCCGGGATACGTGGACCGGAGAAATAAAAAAGTTTGTGGTCCGCCGGGAGAATGGAGCCCTATTCCTGGTACCGGATGACGTGTCAGACATAGTAGAAGGCTCGCTCAAGCTGAATAAAACCCTGGAGGAACTGAGCCAGCGGTAAAACGTGTGGCATTGTTTTCCCTTCTTCTGAGGTTTTGACAGTTTATTGAGAGCAGTAGATGGAGGGAAGGAGAGCGTTAAATGATTTCGGTTACTAATCGTGCCAAGTTGGAATTGAAGCGATTGCTGACTGCCAGTGTGGACCATCCGCAGGCAAGATTAAGACTGACTTCTAAATCCCCGGACCAGCTTGGTCTCGGTGTTGACATTGAGAACCCCAGTGACCACTGTGTGGAACATGAAGGGGTGACGGTACTGGTAGTGGAAAAGGAGCTAGGTGATAAGCTCGAGGGTATTACCCTGGATGTCGAGGATACTGCTGAGGGCCTCGAGCTGGTAATAGTGAAGTCCTGAACTTGCGTAGAGGATGCTACCGCCCCGGCTGCGCGCTATTTCTGGTCGCGAAGCCACCGTTTAATCTCATCCAGAGCCGGTGGCGAGATATAAAATATCTGGATATCTTGCGGGAACTGAACCTGGTGTCCCTCTCGCATCAGCAGGATGGCGGTTTCATCTGCCTTCAAGGTAGTATCTATCTGTCCAGCGATATGCTGGTTCCTCTTTTTACTGGACTGGTTATAAGACTCATAGACTGTGGTGAAAACCTGCTGGTTTTGCAAACCCGAGGCAAGGCACTTACTCCAATCCATAAACTCGGTGAGCAGCTCAATATTTTCCAGCACTTCCAGACTGGCTCCCTTGTCCAGACGAAGCTTGATAATTTGATAACTTTCCTGGCTCAACTCTTTGATGGACTCACACCCGCTGTTGCCACCTTCCGGGACTAATTCGTGGTATATCCTGTCGATATTGCCCAGCTTTAATTCCATATCACCAACGTGTTGTTCTACCTGTTTCCAGTATTTGAGATATATTTCATGGAAGTCGGTTGGCGGGTCAACTCCACAGTAAATGAGGGGAACAAAATAGAGCTTTCTACCGCTCTCAAATTGCTTTGCCTCGGGCTTCTCTATTTTACCGAGCTTCTCGGTCATATATCCTCTCCTGCTTAGCTACAGCATATCCTTTTCACATTCCTTGCATACCACCAGGAGCGGAAAATATCTGGTGACCACTCTCATCTCACTCAGGGGCTTAAATTTTCCGCAGGACTTGCACTGGAAGGTTATTTCACTGGGAATATTTTCGGCTGGTTTATCTCTTTTCTCAGCATCTCTGGTTGTCATGGATACTCCTTTTTAACCTCTTGGTAAATACATTACACCCGGTGGTACGTTCTTTCTTTGCCGGTGACGTACGGTCATTACCCTCCAGAGAGTTCATACTCTTAATGAAGCTGGTTGCTATGACTGATAACTCTCCGCTGGCAGAGAGCATCACCACTAATATGAACCCCTTCCCATAGTATGGCTGTTTCCACAACCGCATTTTCCCCGACGGAACAGCCGGGTCCGATAACTACCGGACCGTTAATACGGGCGTTTTCGGCTATGCTGACCTTGCTGCCAATCAGTACCGGCCCCGCTATTCTGGCCAATGGGTGAATAGAGACATCACTATCACAGCTTATTTCATTTGTGACCAGCTCAGGGAAGAGGGGGCTTCTGGCTCGGGACAATAGCAAATCACAGTTCAAGCCGAGATATTTTTCCTCAGTACCCATATCCAGCCAGTAACCGTCAAAACGGTAACCGTATACCGGTTCACCCTGCTCAATAAGCCGGGGAAACAGGTTTGTCTCGAACATGGAGTGGCGTTTTGCCGGCACGTGTTTCAGCACTTCGGGTTCAAGCAGGTAGGTACCCGCATTTATCCACCGACCGGTTACCTGCTCCGGGTCGGGTTTCTCAATAAAGCGGCTTACTCTGCCATCGCTATGGGTTTCAACCACTCCGAAGGCAGCCGGGTTGTCCATCTGTTTCAGGGATATGGTTGCCCGGGCACCCTTTTGTTTATGGAAGGTAATCATGTCAGCAATATCCAGATCGGTGTTGAAGATATCCC
>CAYXWH010000012.1:1220-13180 GCA_964468755.1 uncultured Dehalococcoidaceae bacterium | reverse complement strand
AGCACCAGGAACGTATCATTTACGTATTTTTCAGCATTCTTTACTGCCCCGGCGGTACCCAGCGGGGTATCTTCCTGACAGTAAAGTAATTCGATATCCAGCTTGCTACCATCACCGAAATAGTCCTGGATGACTCCGGGAAGATAGTTTAAGGTCAGAATGACCCGTCTTATTCCATATGTTTTAAGGTAACCGAGGGTATGCTCCAGAAACGGTTTATTGAGCACAGGCACCATCGGCTTGGGGATATAATTGGTGTGCGGTTGAAGACGTGTCCCGGGACCTCCGGCGAGTATAACGGCGGTTAATGAATCTACTGATAGTGTCATGGTAATGATACCTTTTTTCTGTCATTTCATTATAGCACCAGCTCAAGATAAGGTGAAACTGAAGTAGGCATTGACCAGAAACAAGATTATCAGGGTACCGTTCCACCAGCTTATCCGGTAAAATCTTCCGGGTCTGATATGGACAGCAGCAATAAACAACAGCGTCATTACCATCAGGGTAACCGCGGTAATAATCTGGTTCAGTGACACCGATGCCAGCAACGGACCGGTCACATAGAACAGGTCAACAACCGGCACTATTGTCATGTTAAACAGGTTGCTGCCAATAATGTTGGCAACCGCCATATCGCTGGCGCCGATTCTCGCGGCGGTATATGATACGGTCATCTCAGGCAGGCTGGTGGTAAAGGCAAGGAAGAGACTCCCGACAAAACTCTGTTTCCAGCCGTAAATAACGGCTATCTCTTCACCAATTATTGGCAACCAGATACCGGCGCCAATGATGAAGGCGGCGGAAACACCAAAATGGAGATACACCTTACCGGAGTACTCCTCACGGGCAAATACCTCGGATTCCGGCGGAGAAGGCTGTTGTTTTTCACGGATAAAGATTCTCCGTATTGCCAGCAAATAGAGTAGAATAATGAGGGGTGTATACCAGCCCACCCATCCCAGGGACATCGGGTGTATACGGATGCTGACAAAAATAGATATGGCAACAACCGACACCAGTAACAGGCTGAACCAGCCGGTTAGTGCATGGGTACGGCTGATTGATGTAAATAATGAGCCATTCTGGCGAAGGGTATCGATGACTGCCAGGTTAAACAGGTTGAAGGTGTTGGCACCGAGCAGGTCACCGACGGTCAGGTCCGGTGAGTCAACCAAGGTAACCGCGCTTATCCCGGTAAACAGTTCCGGGAGCGAGGTAACCATAGAAATAAGAATAACCCCGATCCATACCCCGCCAAGACCGGTTTTATCCGCAATAATATCGCCGTATTTAGCGACTCTTCTCCCGGAGAAAAAAATTACTAGCAGACAGGCAATAAACTTAATCCAGACCAAAATTCGCTCCGTTTCCCATAGAATACTTTATGGTTACGTGACTAAAAAGTCAATGTTGCCTTTATGCAGCAAGTTGCACTAAAATGGTTAGATTATTTGAGACTCATCAAAGCAGTGTGGTGATGCTCCACCGCATGTTGTATTCACGGGAGTTCTTAAGACAGTGTTAGCGGCTTGTATATTTGCCTTTGTTAAAATAAAATGGCAGATTACGTAAATGGAAGAATATGAAGCAGCTGAACCTGAAGGCAAAGAGGTAGTCGGTACTCCAAAACAGTTCATTATTTACCTTGCCATAAATATCGCCATTGGAGTCGGGCTCTATTTTGTTTTACATGACATGAAGCAGACTCTTGCCGGCACCATTTTTTTGGCTCTCGTCATCGGTACTCTCATGTTCTGGAGGTTCCGGGTAGCCATAGCCTTTATCGGCATCGTCTTACTGCTGCTTACCAGGACTATCGACCTCGAGCATACCATTGAATTTATGAGTCTGGATGTCATTCTCTTTCTGATGGGGATGATGGTTATCGTCGGACTGCTGAGACAGTCCGGTTTTTTCCGCTGGCTACTCGCCAAGGGAATGAAAATCTCCAAGTTTGAGCCGAACCGGCTGATGGCGATTATTCTCTTTCTGTCGGCGCTGATGGCAGCCATGGTAGATGAGGTAACCTCTATTCTTTTTGTCACCGCGCTGGTGCTCGATATGTGTGACTTCTTTGAAGTCAACCCGGTCAATTATGTCATATCGGTGGTGCTGGCTACCAATATTGGTAGTTCCTGGACAGTGCTGGGCAATCCCATAGGTATTCTCATTGCCCTGAGGTCAGGGCTGACCTTTGAGGATTTCCTGGTAACGGCGCTGCCGGTAGGGTTGGCCTCGCTCATCGGAATCATTATCATTGTCCTGATATGGCAGCGTGGAGACCTGCGCAAGCTCAAGGAGCAGGTAAAAGCCAAGTCGAAAGCCAGTGAAAAAGGATTTACCGAAGAGTGGGCGAAAGTCAAAGACCCCAGGCTGTTCCGTGGCAGTGCCATACTTTTTATTCTGGTCATTATTTCCCTCGCCCTTCATTACCGGATGGAACAGGCACTGGGACTGCAACATAATACACTGCTGGTGGCTACTTCGATTGTTGGTGCCGGAATAGTCATGCTGTGGCAACGGAGCAAGGCACGGGATTTCATCCAGAAGGATGTTGACTGGTGGACACTGATATTCTTTATGTTCCTGTTTGCCAAAGCCGGTGCCTTGAAGTATGTGGGACTGACCGATGTGATTTCCAATGCCCTCGCCGGGCTCGCCGGGTCCGGTGGTGGCTTGGTACTCACGCCGGTAATCCTGTGGCTTTCCGGATTTACCTCGGCAGCTATGGATAACGTAGTCGTGGTGGCAGCAATGGTCCCGGTGCTGCAGAGCTTGACGCCTCGGATAGGAAGCCCGGTGCTCTGGTGGGCGCTCCTGTTCGGCGGGTGCTATGGCGGCAATATGACCATGGTGGGTTCTACCGCCAATATCGTGGCTCTGGGTGTCCTGGAGACCAGAAAGGGCCATCACATGACCCTTAAATACTGGTTAAAGGTAGGTGTTCTGGGTGCGCTGGTACCAATGATAATTGGCACGGCAGCGCTGCTTATATTCTACCGCTAGATCAATTCTTGCCTTCTTACCCTCAAATGGGGTATTATATTGTAGTTATGCCAGTTATGCCCCTGTAGCTCAGTTGGATAGAGCACCAGCCCCCGGAGCTGGGTGCGAGCGTTCGAGTCGCTCCAGGGGCGTTTTATATCGTTAGGAGCAAAAATGTCAGTCACGACCAAGATGATTGAAATCAGGTGGCATGGGCGAGGCGGGCAGGGTTCGGTAACATCAGCCGAGCTACTCGCCCAGTCCGCTATCAGTGAAGAAAAATATGCGCAAGCATTTCCCAGTTTTGGTCCAGAACGACGAGGGGCTCCGGTTCAGGCATTTAACAGGATAAATCCTGACCAGCCGGTGAGGCGGAGAGCCGAAGTTACTCAGCCCGATGTGGTGGTGGTACTTGATCCGGGGTTGTTATCAATAGTTAATGTAACCTCCGGACTGAAAGAGAGCGGTTTGGTGGTTATCAATACCCGTAAGACCGCCGAGCAAATCCGTTCCGAGTTTGATATTAAAGGCAGGATAGCCACGGTTAATGCCACCAGGATTGCCCGGGAGAAGCTGGGCGTACCTATCGTGAATACCACCATGCTCGGGGCCCTGATTAAGGCTACCGGTGCTGTTAAATTGGAATCAGTGGTTGAGCCATTGCATAATCGTTTTGGCCGGTTAGCCGAGCGCAATATAGACGCCATGAAGACGGCTCATCAAGAAACCATCGTGGAGGGGCATTAGATGGCCAAGACCGAAGGTGAACTGACCTGGAAAGATATTAAGACCGGCGCTATCGTCACTGAGCCGGGCAATGCCAGCCAGTACCAGACCGGCACCTGGCGTTCACAGCGGCCGACCTATGATTTCAGCAAGTGCATCAAGTGCGGTATCTGCCAGATGTTTTGCCCTGAGGGGTGCATTGAGCAGAATGAGGACGGTTATTTTGAGGCTAACCTGTACTACTGCAAAGGGTGCGGTATCTGTGCCCGGGAGTGCTGGCCACGGGTGATTACCATGGTGGAGGAGGAGGAATAATGGCAGTACGAAAAGGTATTGAAGTCTCCATAGCCGTCGCTGATGCGGTTAAACTGGCCAATGCCGATGTGGTGGCTGCCTATCCCATTACGCCACAGACCCATATCGTCGAGCACCTCGCCGAACTGGTTGCCAACGGTGAACTGGATGCCGAATTCATTCCGGTTGAATCGGAGCACTCAGCCATGAGCGCCTGCCTTGGTTCGGCGGCAGCCGGAGCCAGGACCTTCACCGCTACCGCCGGTCAGGGACTGGAACTGATGCACGAGGTACTCTACGTGGCTTCCTCGATGCAATTGCCGATAGTGATGGCAGTGGCAAACCGGGCGCTTTCGGCGCCACTGAGCGTATGGGGCGACCATTCCGATATGATGTCGGTCCGTGACACGGGCTGGATACAGATAGTTACCGAGAACGGTCAAGAAGCCATTGACAATATTCTCTGCGCCTTTCGCATCGGCGAGGATAAACGAGCGCTATTGCCGGTGATGGTGCATCTGGATGGCTTCCATTTGACCCATGTCATCGAACCCCTGATTATGCCCGAACCTGATGAAGTTGACCGTTTCCTGCCCCCCAATCAATATCCCCTGGCACTTGACCCGGACAGACCATCCGCCATGGGGGATTTTGCCCCTCCAATCGTCTACACAGAGACAAAGTGGGCACAGGAAAAGAACCTGAGGGCTTCCAGGGAAGTTATCCTGGAGTGCTGGCAGGAGTTCGGTGAAGCCTTCGGACGGCATTACTCGCCGGTGGAACACTACCACAGTGAGGGCGCCAAAGTGCTCCTGTTTACCATGGGCAGCTTCAGTGAAACGGCGATGGTGGCTGTGGACAAGATGCGGGGGGAAGGGAAAGACATCGGGCTGATACGGCTTCGCCTGTGGCGCCCATTTCCGTTTGAAGAACTTCGCCAGTCGATAAAGGATGCTGATGTCCTTATCATACTGGACCGGGCAATATCCTTTGGCGGACCGGGTGGCGCCGTCTGTTCCGAAATCAAGGCAGCCGTCTACAATGAAGCCAAGAAGCCGAAGATAGTCAGCTTTATTGGCGGCTTGGGGGGGAGAGATATTACCACCGATGGATTTGAAGAGATAGTGAGCCGAGGTATGGAGATAGCCGAAAAGGGAAGCGAGAATGAATATGAGATATTCGGGGTGAGGGAATAATGGAAAAATATGCGGTCTATGTCCCCCGGTTGCTCAAGAAAAAGGAATCGTTTGCCCCGGGGCACCGTGCCTGTATTGGCTGTGGTGAAGCCCTGGCAGTGAGACTGGCATGCAAAGCGCTGCCGGATAATACCATCATCGTTAATGCTACCGGATGCATGGAAATTGTCGCCTCACAGCTTCCTTATACGTCATGGCGTCTCCCCTGGATCCACACTCTGTTTGAAAATACCGCTGCCGTTGCCTCCGGCATCGAGGCTGGTATCAAAGCCATGAGAAGAAAGGGAAGGGGCCCGAGAACAGAGGCCAAGCTGGTGGCTATCGCCGGTGACGGCGGTACCAGCGATATTGGAATCCAGGCGCTCTCCGGCGCACTGGAGAGAGGGCATGACCTCCTCTATCTCTGTTTCGATAACGAAGCCTACATGAACACCGGTATCCAGAGGTCCTCGGCGACGCCGTTTGGTGCTTCCACCACAACCTCACCGGCGGGCAAGGTCAGTATCGGCCAGTTCACCTGGAAGAAGAATATGCCAGCCATCGCGGCGGCGCACAACATACCTTATGTGGCTACTGCCTGCCCCAGTTACCCCTTCGATTTGATAGAAAAAGTGAGCAAAGGACTGGCGGTGCCGGGACCCGCCTATATTCATATTTTATCAGTCTGTCCGACCGGCTGGAGATGCGCCACCGACCTGGCTATAAAGCTGGGCCGACTGGCGGTGGAGACCGGGGTATTCCCGCTCTACGAAGTTGAGAACGGACAGTACAAGATGAGTATGGAGATATCGAAGCTGCGTCCGGTAAAGGACTATACCAAGTTGCAGGGGAGGTTCCGCCACCTGAGTGATGACACGATAAACATGATACAGAAGCGAGTAGAAGAAGACTATTTCAAGCTCGTGGAGAATGCAAATAATGGTCACAGCGGATAAAGAGTTGAAGCAGAGAGTAACCCAGGTGCTGAAACAGCACCAGTATGAAAAAGGAATGCTGGTATCCATTCTGCAGGATGTACAGTCGGTATGCGGTTACCTGCCGCCGGAAGCCTTAAAGCAGGTGAGCGGCAGTCTGGATGTCCCGTTGAGTCAGGTCTACAGCGTGGCTACGTTTTTCAAGGCGTTTAGCCTGGAACCAAGGGGACGCCACCTCATTAACGTTTGTCTTGGAACCGCCTGTCATGTCAGGGGTGCCGCGAAAATACTGGACAAGATGGAACGAGAACTGGGAATCAAATCCGGTGAAACCACCGAGGACCTTAAATTCACCCTGGAGACGGTTAACTGTGTTGGTGCCTGCGCTCTGGGTCCGATGGTAATCGTAGATAATGAATACCACGGCGAAATGACCGTGGATAAAGTCGAAAGCGTTTTGAAAAAGTATAGCTAGGTATTGGAGGGTGCCACCAGTGGCAAAACTGAAGTCACCATCTGAACTGGAGACACTAAGAAAGTCAATTGTAACCCGGAGAGATCCAGATAAAACCTGTATCACTATCTGTAGTGGAACCGGGTGCCGTGCGCATGGCTGCGAAGCGGTTACTACTGCCTTAAAGGAAGAAATCAATCGGCAAAATCTAACCGAAAAGGTTGACGTGAGAATCACTGGTTGTCACGGGTTCTGCGAAAGAGGTCCCCTGGTAGTGATAAAACCGCAGAATATCTTTTACCAGAGAGTAAAGGTCAAGGATATTCCTGAGATTCTTACCGAGACTATCGTTAATGGGAAAATCATTAATAGATTGCTCTTTACTGATCCTGAAACCGGTGAAAAAATAGTCCACGAACATGATGTGCCGTTTTATAAAAAGCAAAACCGGCTTGTCTTTGGTAACAACGGACTTATTGACCCTACCTCAATTGAAGATTACCTGGCAGTAGGCGGCTATTCCGCTCTGGGTAAGTCTTTCAGTATGTCCCCGGAGCAGGTAATTGAAGAGATAAAGAAATCCGGTCTGCGGGGACGTGGTGGTGGCGGTTTCCCCACCGGAGTTAAGTGGGAAAGCACGCGCCGTGCTCAGGGCAATACCAGGTACGTCATTTGTAATGCTGATGAGGGAGACCCCGGTGCCTACATGGACCGGAGCCTGGTAGAGGGAAATCCGCACAGCATTCTGGAGGGTATGATAATCGGCGCCTATGCTATTGGCAGCAATCAGGGCTATATCTATGTCCGTAACGAATACCCGCTGGCAGTGGAAAACGCGGGTATTGCCATCGAGCAGGCAAAGGAATACGGGTTACTGGGCAAGAATATTCTGGGCTCCGGTTTTGATTTTGAGGTCAGGATAAATCGGGGTGGCGGCGCCTTCGTCTGCGGCGAGTCCACGGCACTGATTGCTTCCCTGGAGGGTCAGGTGGGCGAACCCAGAGCCAAGTACGTGCACACATCGGAAAAAGGCTTGTGGGACCAGCCGACCGATCTGAATAACGTGGAGACCTGGGCAAATGTCCCGCTGATTATCAATAATGGTGCCGACTGGTATTCCCGGACAGGCACCGAGAACAGCAAAGGGACCAAGATATTCTCCCTGGTGGGTAAGATTAACAACACCGGACTGGTAGAAGTACCCATGGGAATAACCCTCCGGGAGATAATATTTGGCATTGGCGGCGGCATTCCCGGCGGCAAGAAGTTCAAAGCGGTACAGACCGGCGGTCCGTCCGGCGGTTGTATCCCGGAAAGCATGCTTGACCTGCCCATAGATTTCGACGAACTGAGCAAAGCCGGCTCAATGATGGGCTCAGGCGGCATGATTGTGATGGATGAGAATACCTGCATGGTGGATATCGCCAGGTATTTTGTTTCCTTCCTGGAAGGGGAGTCCTGCGGCAAGTGTCTTCCCTGTCGCGAGGGACTGCAGAGGATGCGCGAAATCCTCACCAATATTACGGAGGGGAAAGGAAAAGACGGCGATATCGAATTACTGGAGGAACTTTCCGCCACGTTGAAGGAAACCTCGCTCTGTGCCCTGGGTTCTACGGCACCGAATCCGGTGCTGAGTACCATCCGCTATTTCAGGGACGAGTATGAGGCTCATATTAAAGAGAAGAGGTGCCCGGCCGGGGTCTGCAAGGCATTAATTACCTACAGTATCATTGAAGAGAAATGTCCGAATTGCGGACGGTGTGTCAAGGTTTGCCCGGTGGGTGCGATAACGCCCATGGGTAAGAAGAAACCGGTGGTCATGGACCAAGAAAAGTGTATCCGGTGTGGTGCCTGCTATGATGTCTGCAAACTGGGTGCCATAAAAATAAGCTGAAGGTAGAGAAGCATGGTCACACTGCACATTGATGGCCGCGAGATTCAGGCACAGGAACGGGAAACAGTACTGGAGGCGGCGCGGAATAATAATATCTATATTCCCTCACTGTGCGCCAGTGAAGCGGTAGCTCCTTACGGTGCCTGCCGCCTTTGCATGGTTGAAATCACTACCCCCCGCGGCCGTAAAAGAACGGTTGCTTCATGTCTGTACCCGGCGGAAGAGGGACTGGTGGTGGAAACCAGCACCGAGAGCATCGTCGCCCACCGGAAGATGCTGCTCGAGCTGTTACTTGCCCGGTGCCCCGATTCGGAAGAAATACAGGAAATGGCCGGCCGTTTGGGGGTTAAGGAAACCCGTTTCGAACCCCACGAGGGTAACCAGAACTGTATCTTGTGTGCGCTGTGTGCCCGGGTATGCCGGGAAGTAGTCGGCGTGTCGGCAATCAGTCTGGCGAATAGAGGGGTGTCCCGGCAGCTTTCCACCCCCTTTAAAGAAGACTACTCCGAAGCCTGCATCGGCTGCGGCTCCTGTGCGTATGTTTGCCCCACCCACGCAATAACATTGGAGGACAACGGCGACCATCGAGTGATTCACTGGCCCCATAACCAGATGGAGTTCAAGCTGCGGAAGTGCTCCGTCTGTGGTAACTACTGGGCGCCGGAGAAACAGATAGAGTATATCGCCAAGATCTCGGGGACATCACCGAAGGACTATGATGTCTGCCCGGATTGCCGTGACTAGCCCCGACAGCAGTAATCAGGTTGCGCCTGAACGGGGGGCTTTGCTATACTGCAACTGCGGGGTGTAGCGCAGTCTGGTTTAGCGCGCAGCGTTTGGGACGCTGAGGTCGGAGGTTCAAATCCTCTCACCCCGACCAGATTTCCCTTTCATTACCGTATCTTCCCCTTGTATAACCTTGTTTTCGCTGCGGCGTAAGGTCAGTGACCGGCACCGTTCTTTCTGTTGGTCAGCACATGCAGTATGATACCGGCGAAGATACTGAACATTCCGATAATGAGCAGGATAGCCGATAGCAGCGCCGTACCCACCGGCAGTACACCACTGCCGGAAAACAGCTGAAGGACCCTGACACCGGCAATAATGCCGAGGACACACAGGATACCGCCACCCATGCCAAAGAAAAACAGGGGCCGCCGCTCTGAAATCATAGCCATTATTCTGGTGAGCACCCCCATGCCATGCGCCAGCGGATGCAGTGTTGAGCCATCCCCGGTATAGGTAACGGTAACCGGTACCTGAGTGAATTTAAGCCCCTTTCCCGCAGCTTCGGCTATCGTCTCCGCGGATACCGCCATACCGCATTCCTTTAATTCCAGGGTGTTTATCGCTTTCCTGGAAAATATCCTGAACCCGCATTCGGTGTCAGTGAACCTCTTGCCGGCGAGGATGTTGGTGAAATAAAGGATGACCTTCTGCCCGAAGCGGCGATAGCGCGGCACGGTACTCGACGTCGTTTCCCGTGAGCCAATTACCACATCATAACCATCCGAGACAGGTTTGATAAGGTCCGGTATCTCACCGGGATTATGCTGGGTATCGGCATCGAGGAGTACCAGTATATCCGGGGACTTTTTCCTGGCTTCGGCGAGGATGCTCTGAATAGCGGCTCCGTACCCGAGGTTCCGGTGATGCCTTACTACGGTTGCTCCGGCAAGCCGGGCGATTTCCGAGGTGCCGTCGGTACTGCCGTCATCAACCACGATTACCTCATCAACGTACTGCCTGGTTTTGAGCACCATGGTGCCAATATATTTCTCTTCATTATAAGCCGGCATGGCGGCAATGATGCTGGCCGGAGATGATTTTGCCATTATCTTTCCTCATACACCATTATTCATTTTCCCTCAAGTTGCTTTATTATAGTTTCAAGCAATGGCACCTGTAAAGCGGTATACTTTACATAATTATTTTACGCCTAAACTTGTTCGGTGTTGACTGCCTCAGCGCTAGCTGATAGAATTTTCTTGTTGCTTCCAGTATCAAAATTATGGCAATAACACAGGAGTTAATCTAAATGCGAGCAGTGAGAATAATCCCCTGTCTGGATGTGAAAGAGGGCAGGGTAGTGAAAGGGGTAAACTTCGTCAATCTTCGTGACGCCCGTGACCCGGTGGAAGCGGCGGAAGCCTACTGCCGGGAAGGAGCCGATGAGCTGGTCTTTCTTGACATAATGGCAACCGTGGAGAACCGGGCAACCCGACTGGAGTGGGTCGGGCGGGTGGTGGAGAAGGTGTCCATTCCTTTTACGGTCGGTGGCGGCATCGGCAGTATTGCCGATATGAAGGAACTATTTGACCTGGGGGTGGACAAGGTATCAATCAATACCGCCGCGGTGAAGGCCCCGGACCTGATAGCGAAAGCGGTCGCCGAGTTCGGCGGTGATAAACTGGTGGTCGCCATTGACGGCAGGAAGAACCCGCCGGGTAGCGGTCTGCCCCGGCTGGAGGTGGTGGTAAAGAGCGGCAGCGAAAGCACGGGCATGGGGATAGTCGACTGGTCGAAGCGGGTGGAAAAGCTGGGCGCCGGAGAGATTTTGCTCACCAGCCGGGACGCCGATGGTACCCGGGACGGCTATGACCTGGAGATGACCCGGGCGGCTGCCGAAGCCGTCTCTATTCCGGTTATCGCTTCCGGGGGCGCGGGGAAGCTGGAACACCTCTATGAAGCGGTGACGGAGGGTAAGGCGGCAGCGGTACTGGCTGCCTCTATCTTTCACTTCGGCGAAATATCCATCCCCCGGGCGAAAAGCTACCTGCGGGATCGGGGGATACCGGTCAATTTATAATAACCGCCGTCGGCGGCACGACCGCCATTCCGGCAGCAGTGAAAAACAGCGTCAGCCCCGGCGCCACTCCTCAGGTAAATACCGGCTGCCGGCTTAGCCGCTTTCCGCGCTTAAACTGAGTCCATCATAATAGCGGTCGTTACGGGCATTCTTAATGTTACTTTCGGCGAGCGCCGGCACACCGGCAGTCTTCTCGTTTTCCAGGAAATCGGCTAACGATTCAATGATGCTGATGACCAGCGACTTGGCTGCCGGAGACATCCTGTCCACCCGTTCGAAATGGTATTTCAGCTGCCGGTCGGTAAGAACAATATCACTACAGTCCATATCCTGAATATGACCGGCAAGCTTCCAGAGGTACTCTCGTTTCACCCCCAGGTAATCAGCCAGGCAATTGAGGGAAAAGAGGGTCGGCTGATATTCCCGCTTGATTATACTGTGAACGGTTCCCGGACTGAGACCAGCATTTACCGATAAACTTCTTAGCGATAACCCCTTCCGCTGGCACTGTTCCCTTATGAAATTACACAGTTCTGCTGCGGCCAAAAACCCCCCTTATACATACGAAAGCTGGCCCGCAATAGGCCAGCAATCTGCGGAATCTAAATATATGACTACTTATTGATGCTGTTGTTACAGGTAAACCTATCTAAATAATAGCAAAAGGGGTTGACAAAGTCCAACT
>CAYXWH010000012.1:0-1120 GCA_964468755.1 uncultured Dehalococcoidaceae bacterium | reverse complement strand
TTGTTACAGGTAAACCTATCTAAATAATAGCAAAAGGGGTTGACAAAGTCCAACTTGAGTGATATAAAGTGGTATATACATCTGTATATTTCCGTAGATATTCTCAAGGAGCGGGATGCTTGAGGGATTTATTCTTGCTGGTTAGTAACGATCAGGGGGTGACCCTTCCCCCTCTGGTGACCAGGCAGGAGTGCGGGTTTATCGACCTTTACCCGGCCTCCTTACTCTCCAGGCATCCTGCTCCGTAATTATGTTTGTCCGGCTGGCTTGCCGGTGAGGCAGGCCGGTTTGAATAAAAATATAAGTAATTTAGAAAATGTACAGAAAGGAGGTGATGCCATGACAATAGCCCGCAAGGGAGAGTAGGGTCAGGGACTCTAACCGCAGTGAGACGTATTGCTTCATAAACAGAGTGTGACCTTGTTTGTGGAGATATAATTATATCTATAACTAATTAAGGAGTATAAATAGATAATGAAAAGGAAATTAACCAGAATATGGGGCGTTGGCCTGGTAGTAGTGCTGCTGGTCAGCCTGTTTGCCTTTGCCGCCCCCGCCTCCGCCGGTACGCTGGAATACAGCAAGATACCGACGCCGGCGCCGGTACACAACCAGGTTCTGGCGAACTCGGATGCCTCATTTGTCAAAGTGGCGTCTGACGGCACCATCTTCGCCGTGAACACCCAGCCGGCGGGGAGCGACGTTGTCTACAAGTCGGTTAACGGCGGCTTTTCCTGGACGGCTTCCCAGGCGCTCGGTTTTGACTGTACCGACCTGGAGCTGTCACCGGACTACGCCAATGACAACACCCTCTTTGCCCTGCAGGGGCAATCGGACAATGTCAACGTCTTTATCTCCACTGACGGCGGCGCCAAGTTCAACCCGCTGGGTGGCTCCATTGCTACTGCGGGAAACAAAGTTGGGACCGACCTCGCCGTTTCGCCGATGTACACCAGCGGCTCCGGCGAGATAATGGTGGGCACCAGCGATACCGACGCTACCCAGTACGGTGAGGTCTACCTGTGGGGCGCCACGGGCGTGCTCAACTGGGTCGCCCAGGGCTTCAACCAGGACATAACCACGGTAGCCTTCTCGCCCAACTACCCGATTGACGCTACCT
>CAYXWH010000011.1:0-33849 GCA_964468755.1 uncultured Dehalococcoidaceae bacterium | reverse complement strand
AGTATTTAAAGTCCTCCGCCCGTACCTGCCTCCCGTCATGAAAATAAACATCCTCTCGCAGGTAAAACGTGTAGGTCCGACCGTCCTCGCTGAGCTTCCAGTCCCGGGCAATATCCGCTGCCGGCTCCAGTTCATCGTCGAGACGGACCAGCCCGCCAAACAGCTGCGCGATATACTCGTGGGAGGTCATCTCTCCGGTAACCGCCGGGTCAAGGGTAATAGGGTCAATACCGTACAGGTTAAGCACCTGACCGTCAGTTTCCGACGGCGGTGCTCCCTGCCCGCATTGACAGACCGCAAGCGGCAGGCTGCATAGCAGGCTAATAGCCAGCAGGAAAAACAGTATTCTTTTCATGGATTGCATATTCATACCCAGCGCCTCAAATTATCCGTGTTAAGAAATGCCCGCTGAGAACGCGGGTGCGGTTATTTTCTACGAAAGTCATCCGTTATCCCAGGTATTTCCTCTTCTCTTCCTGGTAATAGGCAACCCGCTCGGCTATCATGTCCCGAATCGGGAGATCGTACGGGCACTTCTCCTCGCACTCACCACACCTGGTACAGAGGGCGGCTTTCTCCATTTCATCGGCGAAAAACCCGGAAAAAACAGTATCAAGTGGCTCCTTCCTGATAAAGCCAAAGGCATCCATCACCAGCGGTATCACTATTCCTTCCGGACAGGGCTGACAGTACTCACAGCGGCGGCAGAACTGCTTGCCCATCTCCCGCCTTATTCGCTCCATATCCTTCCGTTCTTCCGCCGTCATCGCTCCCGCTTCCAGTATCTCCACGATCTCCTCAACCTCACGTACCGCGCCGATACCGGGAATGGGCATGACGTCAGGAAATTGAAAGAGATATTTAAAGGCAAGGGTAATGTTTTCCAGCGACCCCCCGGCCAGTGGCTTCATGGCAATGAAGCCGACATCGTGCTCCCTGGTCAGCGGCAGCAGCTCGGCGACGGACTCGTTGGTAATGAAGTTAAAGGGAAACATGATGCTCTCGAAACGCCCGGTTTTGACCAGTTCCTTCGCCATGTCAATCACGTGGGAGGTGATACCAATATGCTTTATCACCCCGGCTTTTTGCGCCGCCTCAACCACACTCATCGGCCCGCCGGGTTCAAGAATCCTTTCCAGGGTATCGAAATCACAGACATTATGGAACTGGTACAGGTCTATATAGTCGGTACCAAGCCGTTGCAGGCTCTGTTTTATGTCATCTTCCACTCCCCGGCGAGTCCTTTCCATGGTCTTGGTTGCCAGAATTACTTCATTGCGACGCCCGGCAATCGCCTTGCCGATACGCTCCTCGCTGTTGGAATATATATGCGCGGTATCTATAAAGTTGATACCCAGATCCAGGCACCGCCTCACCACCTCAATCGCTTCCGGCTCGGTAACTCTTTGAATGGGAATTCCGCCGAAGCCAAGTTTGGTAACCATCATGTTGGTCTTGCCCAGCCTTATCTTCTGCATCGCCATTCCTCCATCTTAGGCCGCAAATCCCGGTATATATCACCACCGTTATCTCCGGCGACAGGGTAGTTAGAACAAGCCCTCCCTTTTGATACTCAGGTGCCGGTTGTCACCAATGATAACATGGTCGAGCACATCGATTCCCATTATTTCCCCAGCCTCATTCAAACGCCGGGTCAATCGTACGTCGTCTTCGGAAGCTTCCGTTTCCCCCGAAGGATGATTATGCACAAAAATGACCGAGGCGGCACTGGCTGATACCGCTTCTTTGAATACCTCCCGCGGGTGTACGATACTGCTATCCAGGCTGCCCACCGAAATCTCAGCCACTCTTATTAGCTGGCTCCGCGTGTCCAGCAATAACGCGAGAAAATATTCCTTTTTCTTGTCCTTCAGCCGGCTCTGTACCAGAGCCGCCACGTCTTCAGGTGTCTTTACTACCGGTTTAGTGCCATTCTCAGGATAACCGTTCATACGTCCGGCCAGCTCAAAGGCAGCCCTTATCTGGCATGCCTTGGCAATACCGATGCCTTTCACCTGTGAGAGTTCCTCCAGCGTGGCACTGGCTATTCCCCGGAGATTACCAAAATGACTCAGCAGCCTCTGGGTTGTTACCATGACTGATTCCCCGGAGATTCCCCTCCCCAGAATCAATGCCAGAATTTCCTGTGCCGAGAGTGCTTCCACGCCCAGTCTTTGCATTCGTTCCCGGGGACGCTCGGAAAGGGGCAAATCATGAATCGTCATCGAGCTAATCCGTCTCGGACCGGACTCACGCATAATAGTCTAGTCTATCACCATGAGAATGAAATAAGCAAGGGGAAATACTGGGTGACAGCCTATAGACGATTTGAGAGTGCGCCACACGAAAAGGAAGGGGTAACTAGCTTCAATAATGAGCGGCGAAGCCTTATCATCGAAGCATTCAACGCGGTGTGTTTCGTAGCCAAACCCGCCAGACAAAGGAGAAAAATGCTCTTTCTGATCCGAACCAAAGCCTGCAAACGATGTGGTGGTGACCTGTCTATGGAGAGTGACCAGTACGGCAGTTACCTGGAGTGTATCCAGTGCGGGGCTGTCTGGAACCTGCAAGACTTACCTTCACTGCAGGGCAAAATAAAGGAATACCAGCCTCCTCAGAAGCTGGTCAACAGTGGTACATAGTATTTACCATGCATCCGTAGTCAAGAACGGTATGTGCCCAGTCGACCGAAATACCATAACAGGACAAGCACCACCACCAGCAGTATAGTCCCAACAATAATCAGGAATAGCGTCCAGCCGTGTATCCGCATCCCGATTTCAGGCTCACTCACCACCGTCTCTTGAAGGTAAACCTGCCACTGGCTGTCGAGCCCATCCATATCAAAACCGTAAACCTGAAACAGCGCGTCATCATACTGGCTACCCTGCTTGAAGATACAGAGCAGTTCATACATTTCTTCCTGCCCATACCGCTCAATAAGAAACTGCACCAGGCTATGACTTTGCGCATAGGCGAGCATGGACTCCCCGGCATAAGCCGAGAACGGGCTTGACAGGCTGCGTACCGAGATGAGGCTGTCCTCTTCGATACTCTCTTTGAGAAGAGACATCATATAAGGTTGCATTTCTCCCTCGGCATACATTGCCAGTCCTTCATCAAGCCAGGTGGGCAGGTCACCATACGGGTTAAAAATCATCTGGTGTATTACCAGATGGGTAAACTCATGGGCGATTACCCGGCTCCCCCACTCCAGATTATCCGGCTCTATACCGATGGCAACGGTTCCGTATCTGGTAAAGGCGACACCTCCCGTCCATTCCTGTGGAAAAATCATCGACCCGCGCAGGTCCCGGGAGTTAGCGTAAATATAGATGCTGGCCGTTTTTTCAAGCTCAACCCCGGTATCCCTTGACACTCGATCCAGTGCCTGCTGGGCGGCAGTCATCAGTTTCCCGGCAAAGGCATCATCACCCTCATACCAGTAGAGAGATATTTTATCCCGGGTCAGGCTTTGCCATTCATAGCGGTTATCCTCAATATGAATGGTAACCGGTTTGGTTTCAATCTCAGTACCACCGGCATCGGTCACCGTCCACCAGTAGTCTACTTCGGTACCCGGAGGCAAGCCCCCGGTCTTCCGCATATCCCAGTACCATTCCGTTGCCACCCGCGTATCCGGTGGAAATTCCAAATAGACCTCACTGACGACCGGTGCATGGGACATCCGTTCCACCGTGTAGTTGAGCCGAATATCCGTTACGTCAGTCTCGCTCTCCGCAGACAGGCTGAAGGTAATTCCAGCCGGGAAGTCTACCTGAGCAGCACTATCCAGTACCCTCAGTTCATCGGCGGCGATTGCCGGCTGCGCCACAGCCAGAACCAGGAGTAGCGGAATTACCATTAATACAATTCTTGCTTTTGTCGTTATTTTCACTGTCCCATCACTGACCTCAGGTAGGCATTGATGAACTCGTCAAGGTCACCATCCAGCACCGCGTCGGCATTACCGGTCTGGTAATCAGTACGGTGGTCCTTGACCATTTTATACGGATGAATCACATAACTCCGAATCTGGTTGCCCCACCCCGCGTCTATCCGCTCCCCTTTCAGTTTGGCTCTCGCCTCGTCTCTCTTCGCCAGTTCCAGGTCCAGGATCCGGGACTGAAGGATTTTCATGGCGATTTCTTTATTCTGGAACTGGGAACGTTCACTCTGGCAGGTAACCACCAGCCCGGACGGCAGGTGGGTTATTCTCACCGCGCTGCTCGTCTTCTGCATATGCTGTCCGCCGGGACCGCTGGAACGAAAGGTATCAATCTGCAAATCCTCAGTCGCTATCTGCACATCAATATCGGCTTCCGCTTCAGGCATAACCTCTACCAGGGCAAACGAGGTATGCCGGGCATGGTCAGCATCAAAGGGAGAAAGCCGGATAAGGCGGTGAACACCGTGCTCCGACTTCAAATAGCCGTGAGCATATTCGCCATTCACAGCAATTATGGCACTTTTAAACCCTACCTCCTCACCGGGAGAAACATCCAGTATTTCCGTCTGGTAATGGCGACGCTCCGCCCAGCGCAGGTACATCCTCACCAGCATCTCTGCCCAGTCCTGAGATTCAGTACCGCCGGCACCGGCATGAACCGCCACTATAGCGTTTCTGGCATCATACTCGCTGCTGAAAGCCAGCTGAAATTCCAGTGCTTCAAGCTGACCGGCTATCTCATCAACCTCAGACTGTAGCTCCGACTGCAGCGAGCTGTCATCTTCGGACACAGCTACCAGCTCCACCATGTCGGCAACTCTCCGCTCCAGGTCCCGCCACGATTGCACTGTTTTGCTGAACTCAGCCATCTGGCGCATTATGCGTTGTGCTCTTACCTGGTCCGACCAGAAATCCGGCTCTACCGACTTTTTCTCTAACCTGGTAATCTCCTTTTCCTTGCCGGCAATGTCAAAGGTGCACCAGCGCCATAGATATCCGAGACTGTAAATCAGCCAGTTTATCTCTCAATTCCTGCATACACTCACACTCCCTCGTCGAAAAGTCTCTACTGACCCGGTGCCTTATTTCTATCCTCGACTTTCAGATTGCCTCCGGCAGCCAGGTGTGCCAGTCGCGTCGGCTCGGGCAAACGATAACCGCGACAGCAATGAAACACCCAGTTAACAGCGTCGGCAAGGTCAATCTTGTGACCGACGGAAACATACACCGGTTTCACTCCCGCCCTGGTACGCACTACCGCTCCGATAACTTCCTCCCTGTCTACCAGTTCACTATGGTCACCTGGTGCATTGCCCGGTTCCTGGCACCTGCCGCATAATCGGGACTTGGCACAGCCAATTGTAGGCGTATTTAGAAAAAGCCCCAGATGACAGGCGAGACCCAGGCGGCGGGGATGTGCCATTCCCTGACCATCAACCATAATAATATCAGGATTCATCCTGAGTTTTTCACATGCCGCCAGCAGTAACGGTGCTTCCCGGAAGGATAACAACCCGGGAACATAGGGGAACTCGAGTCTCTCCGTCACCACGCTCAATTCCACCAGGCTTAGGTCGGGATAACTCAGGACTACCACTGCGGCGGTGCCCGTCTTTTGGGCTTTATTGATTCCCATATCTACTCCTGCGACCAATGAAGGAGAAACCCCTTCGCCGATTGTAGATACCCTGTCCGCCAGTTTCCTCTGGATATCCATCGCCTGGGCAACACTTACCTGCCAGCTATGCAGCTTCAACACTTCCACACTTCCATTATAGCCTCGGCATAGCTCATGAGCAACCGCAGTCCATATCCACTCTATTCTCCGCTATGTTGAAAGCTCACGTTCTTTTCGATATAATACACATATGATTGACAGGTCATTATTTATGGTGCATAATAGTGGCAATATACTGTTAATACTCTTTACAAGAAGGACAGGTAAGTAATGCTCAAGATTAGACTTCGCCGGGTAGGAGCCAAGAAAAAACCGAGTTATCGACTGGTTGTTGCGGATGTTCGCTCACCACGTGATGGTGCTTTCATTGAAATCATCGGGCATTTTGACCCGAGAACCGAACCAGAAACAATAGTGATTCATGAAGAAAAAGCACGGCACTGGCTCAAACAGGGAGCCCAACCGACTGATACCGCTGCCAGGTTACTCGACAAGGCAGGGATCACTGATAAGTCCAAACTGGTCAAGGAGAAGGCATGAAAGATCTAGTGGAGTACATCGCCAAGTCAATCGTCAACGAGCCGGATGAAGTGAAAGTCGAAGAGGAAAACAACGAGGATGGGATAACGCTCAAGCTGCAGGTCGCCGATGATGACAAGGGAAGGATTATCGGCAAGCAAGGGCAGATCGCGCAGGCTATGCGCACCCTGCTCAGAGTGAAGGCCGCCAAAGCAGCTACCAGAGTCAGACTCGAGATTGTATAAAATATACAGCTAACCCCGGTCATATCACTACTACTGTTTCGTTATTGATTTAAACAGCTTAAGTCCTACCGTGGCCAAAATTATCCCAGATAAATGCAGTGGCAGTATAGCTGGTAAATATATCACTATGAATAATAGAGCTAGGGCACAGCAT
Organism: uncultured Dehalococcoidaceae bacterium; assembly: GCA_964468755.1. GTDB lineage: Bacteria > Chloroflexota > Dehalococcoidia > Dehalococcoidales > RBG-16-60-22 > CAYXWH01. The sequence continues at coordinate 27,304 of CAYXWH010000011.1, read as the reverse complement.
TCGCTACCATAAGTTCCTGATGGGCTGTACCCCAGGAATTTAAGAGCGGCGCTTCCGTCGCTGCGTTTTCTCCACCACGGCTATTCGAGCTATAGCCCGTCGAAGTGCCGCCTCGGCGCGAGTCTCGTCTACTCCAAGTAGCTTGGTCTCGGCAAGACGTTTTTCCGCTCTCTTCCTGGCTTCTTCGGCACGGGCGGTATCAATTTCTTCCGCCCTTTCCGCGGCATCGGCCAGTACCACCACCCGGTCCGGCCTTACCTCCAGGAAACCACCGGTAACCACCAGGGATACTTCCCCCTCAGCCTTCTTGAGACGCAACTCTCCGGGTTTCAAAGTAGTCATGAGCGGAGTATGGTGCGGCAATATCCCCAGCTGCCCTTCAACACCGGGGGCGACTACCATATCCACATCACCGGAATACACTGACCGCTCGGCGGTCACGATATCAACATGTATCAGCGACATTTTATCTCTAACCCCTGGCTACCGCGTCCTGGCTCGCCTCTTCGGGAGCCTTCTGTTCCGATTCCTCACTGACATATTGCTTGGCGGCTTCAGCCACTTCTTCTATGCCACCTACCATGTAGAAAGCCTGCTCCGGCAGGTGGTCATACTTTCCTTCAAGAATTTCCTTGAAACCGCGCACTGTCTCAGCAACAGGCACGTATTTCCCTTTTCTACCGGTAAACACCTCGGTGACAAACATCGGCTGCGAGAGGAACCGCTGAATACGCCGCGCCCGGCCCACGGTGAGCTTATCTTCCTCGCTGAGTTCCTCGATGCCGAGTATGGCGATGATATCCTGTAAATCCTTGTAGCGTTGTAACACCCGCTGCACCTCACGGGCTACCCGGTAGTGCTCCTCACCAACCACGTTCGGGTCGAGAATGCGTGAGGTTGACGTTAACGGGTCAACCGCTGGATAAAGCCCCTGCTCGGCGATAGATCTTTCAAGGGCTACCACCGCATCCAGGTGACCAAAGGTGGTCACCACACCCGGGTCAGTGTAGTCGTCAGCCGGAACGTAAATCGCCTGGAAGGAGGTAATCGAACCATCTTTGGTGGAGGTTATTCTCTCCTCAAGTTCACCCATCTCGGTGGCAAGCGTCGGCTGGTAACCCACCGCTGACGGCATCCGGCCCAGCAACGCCGATACTTCCATACCGGCAAGTGTATAGCGATAAATATTATCGACAAAGAGGAGGACATCCTGATGCTCTACATCACGGAAATACTCTGCCATGGTCAACCCGGTCAGTCCTATCCGCAGGCGAACCCCCGGCGGCTCATTCATCTGACCGAAGACCATGACCGTTTTATCGATAACACCGGATTCTTTCATCTCATTCCAGAGGTCATTGCCTTCACGAGACCGTTCACCAATACCGGTGAAGACGGAAAAACCGCCGTGCACGGCGGCGATATTACGGATAAGCTCCATTATGATGACCGTCTTGCCGACACCGGCACCACCATAGGCACCGATTTTACCACCACGGGTAAAGGGCGTAATCAGGTCAATAACCTTGAGACCGGTCTCCAGTACCTGGGTGCTGGTTTCCTGCTCCTCGAACGATGGTGCTATTCGGTGGATTGGCCAGTGTTCCTCGGTTTTTACTTCACCGATGTTATCCAGTGGCTCTCCGTGAACATCAAACAAACGCCCCAGGGTAGCTTTCCCTACCGGGACGGTAACCGGCTTACCGGTGTCCACCGCCTCATTGCCGCGCTCAAGTCCATCGGTAGGCGATAGTGCCAGGCAACGGACCCAATTGTTACCCAGGTGGTCCTGCACTTCAAGCACAATCCGGCCGCCGTCGGTATTAATCTCAATAGCATTGAACAATGCCGGTAGCTCATCGGGAGGGAACTCAATATCGACCACAGTCCCGATTACCTGAGCCACTTTGCCATTTGCCATAATAACCTCCTCTATTCACCCAGGGCGGCAACTCCACCCGTAATATCAAGGAGCTCCGTAGTAATTGACTCCTGCCGGGCTTTATTATACATCAGCGTTAAGTCACCGATAAGTTCGTTGGCACTATCGGTAGCATTCCGCATCGCCACCATCCTGGCTGATTGCTCACTGGCAATCGACTCCAGAATGGCGTGGTAAATTTCCATCTCAACAAAGCGGGGTAACAGGGCATCAAGCACCGCCGGCGCGCCCGGTTCATAGATATACTCCACATTCTGGGCCGCCGGTATCTGGGCGGGTTCAACGGGGAGCAATTGCTGCATCACCGGTTTCTGCACGGTAGTCGAAACGAAACCACTGTAAGATAAATAAACCCCGTCAATATCGCCAGCGGTGTACCCATCAATAATAATGCGGGCTATTGGCAGGATATCCAGCAAAACGGGATGGTCACCCAGCTGGGTAAATTCAGCAGTAATATCCCGTCCGTACCGCATCATAAATTCCAGACCTTTTTTGCCAACCGCAATCAGGCTGGTCGGTACTTCCTGCTCCAGGATAAACTTGGCGCAATGGCGGTTGATACTGGCATTAAGCCCTCCACACAAGCCACGCTCAGGAGTGATATGGACTATTTCTATCCGGTTTATCGGCCTCTGCTGCAGCAGAGGATGCACCCGCATTTCCGGCAAAGCCGCCAGGTCAGCGATAACCTGCTGTATTTTCTCGGAATAGGCGCGTCCCGCCAGCCCGCGCTCCTGTGCCCGCCTCATCTTGGAGGCAGCAATCATCTCCATAGCCTTGGTAATTTTGGCTATATTTTTTATACCCCGTATCCGCCGCCGGATGACCCGAATACTCGCCACGATTTTACCTCATCTTCTTCCAAATCATGTTTACTCAGTCGACGGAAAAGCTTTCCCTGAACTCAGCGCTTGCCTTCTTCAAGGCGTCTGCCACTTCGTCACTTAGCTCTTTGCTTTCCGCAATTGTTTTACCTATTTCAGCATGCTGCGTTTCCAAAAATTCAAGGAACCGGTTCTCAAAATCAGTCACCCTGTCCACCGGCACATCATCAAGATAGCCATTTATGACCGCATAGAGAATTTCCACCTGCTTTTCCATCGGCATGGGAACGAACTGCAACTGTTTCAAGACCTCGGTAATCCGCTGTCCCCGGTCAAGCTGGGCACGGGTTGCTTTATCCAGCTCCGAAGTGCCGAACTGGGCAAAAGCGGATAGCTCTCTAAACTGAGCCAGTTCCAGCCTGAGTTTACCGGCCACCTGCCTCATAGCTCTGGTCTGCGCCTTGCCGCCCACGCGTGATACCGACAGCCCCACGTTTAATGCCGGTCTCACTCCCGCATTGAACAGGTCTGCCTCCAGGTACATCTGCCCGTCGGTTATCGAAATCACATTGGTCGGTATATAGGCTGACAAGTCGCCGGCCTGAATTTCAATAATGGGCAAGGCGGTCAGCGAACCACCGCCATACTCATCCGCGTACTTCGCCGACCGTTCCAGCAACCGGCTGTGCAGGTAGAACACATCGCCGGGATAAGCTTCCCTACCGGGTGGACGGCGCAGGAGCAGAGAAAGCTGGCGGTACGCCCACGCATGTTTGGTAAGGTCATCATAGACCACCAGGGCATCTTTGCCCTGTTCCATAAATTCTTCACCGATAGCACAACCGGCGTAAGGCGCCAGATACTGGAGGGCTACCGATTCCGAGGAGTTGGCGGCAACCACAATGGTATGCTCCATAGCCCCGTATTCCTCAAGTGTGGCTACCACTCTCGCCACCCGGGACGCCTTCTGGCCGATGGCAACATAAATACAGATTAAGTCTCCGCCCTTCTGGTTGATAATGGTATCCAGTGCGATAGCCGTCTTCCCCGTGGAGCGGTCACCGATAATAAGCTCTCGTTGTCCCCGCCCGATAGGAATCAAGCTATCGACCGCCTTGATACCGGTCTGCACCGGCGTATCCACTGACTTTCGCAGCACCACGTTGGGAGCAATCCGTTCTACCGGACGAGTCCGGTCAGCCTTAATCGCCCCTTTACCGTCGAGAGGACGTCCCAGGGGATCAACCACCCGTCCGATAAGCGTGTTCCCAACCGGCACCTCGGCAATACGCCCGGTGCACCGTACCTCGTCACCTTCCTTGATGCCGGTATAGTCGCCAAGTACTACCGCGGATACATTATCTTCTTCCAGATTGAGCGCAATTCCCATAATGTCATTGGGAAACTGCAACAACTCATTATATTTGGCTGCCGCCAGCCCATGGATGCGGGCAATACCGTCCCCTACCTCGATTACCGCGCCCACATCCACCATGGTCACCGGCGCGCCAAACTGCTCAATCTGCTGCTTGATAACCGAAACTATCTCCTGTCCTTTGGCTGCCATCTATTTCACCTCCAACAAGGCTATAGGAGCTTACTCCTTAATTAAACAGGCCAATGGGAAGCACCCAGCGCCCGTATTTCTCGTTGAGAATAACCGCGGCTGAGGTATACACGGCGATACCGCCACAGATTATCCCCTCCACCCCAGCCACCATCGCCGGTATAACCCCGTAGAAATGCATGGCCAACAGGGCAAACAGGACTGTCAGCGTGATGAATATCGCCGCATGAGCCAACGATATTTTGAAAGTACCCACTGCCATATAAGCGGTAAACACGCCCCAGCAAATAAATAACCATGCCATGCCGGAATTATCCAGCGCCACCACCCCCAGCCACTGGAGGAGGAAGGCAAAGCTCAGACCTACCCAGAAGAAACCGAAGGAAATGAACGCGGTCATGCCAAAGCTGTCACCACGCCGGCCATCAATTATGCCCGCCAGAATCTGTGCGGCTCCCCCCCAGAAAAAACCATATACCAGCGGTAAAACGTTATCAATAACGCCGATATTATGTAGTTGCAGCAGAATTGTAGTAAAACCAAAGCAAGCCAACCCCAGGGCACCGGGATTGCCCCACTGTATATTCTCTTTTTCCATTAAGTAGTAGCCTCCAATATCTATCCGCTTGAAGGATCATTACTCCTGCTTACGCATTTTTCCTGTCTTCCAACAGGCTGTTTACCACTGATGGATCAGCCAGGGTACTGGTGTCACCCAGTTCGGTCTCACCTCTGGCAATTTTAACCAGTATTCGCCGCATGATTTTGCCGCTTCTGGTCTTGGGTAAGGCATCGGCGAACTGAATGACATCCGGTGTCGCGATGGGGCCGATTTCCTTACGGACATGCTTTACCAGTTCCTTCCGCAAATCGTCGGAACCGCTGACGTCGATGTTCAGTGTCACATACGCATAGATACCCTGCCCTTTGAGTTCGTGGGGCATGCCAACCACCGCCGCCTCGGCTACATTGGGATGGGACACGAGGGCGCTTTCCACTTCGGCTGTGCCCAGACGATGACCGGACACATTGATAACGTCATCTATCCGGCCCATCAACCAGTAATAGCCATCGTCATCCACCCTGGCGCCGTCTCCGCTGTTATACACACCGGGGAACTGTACAAAATAGGTTTCTTTGAACCGCTCCGGAGAGCCATAGACCCCGCGCATCAGACCCGGCCAGGGCCTCTTTATCACCAGATAGCCACCTTCGTTTACCCCGGCGGTAGAACCGTCTTCCCTCAATACCGCTGGCTCAATTCCAAAGAACGGAAAGGTCGCCGAGCCCGGTTTGAGCGCGGTTACTGCGGGCAGCGGGGTAATCATAAACCCGCCGGTCTCGGTCTGCCACCAGGTATCCATTATGGGGCACTTTCCCTTACCGATTACATTGTAGTACCACATCCAGGCTTCAGGATTAATCGGTTCACCAACACTGGCGAGGACTCGCAACGAGCTTAAATCATGCTTGTTGGGCCATTCATCCCCTTCCCTCATCACCGCTCGAATCGCGGTGGGAGCGGTATAAAATACGCTGACCCGGTACTTCTCGACTATGTCCCAGAACCGGTCCGGATGGGGATAGGACGGCACACCCTCAAAGACGACACTTGTTCCTCCCAGACCCAGTGGTCCATAGAGCACGTAGCTATGTCCGGTCACCCAACCAATGTCTGCCGTGCACCAGTAGGTATCTTCCTCCTTCAAATCAAAAACCAGTTTGGTGGTCATCATCGCGTAGAGCAGATACCCTGCCTGAGTATGCATAACGCCCTTTGGTTTACCGGTGCTACCGCTGGTATAGAGGATAAAGAGCGGGTCCTCAGCGTCCATTACCTCCGCATCACAGGTCGGTTTGCTATCATAAGACGCCATTTCATCATGCCACCAGTAGTCCCGTCTCTCCTTCATATTGACGCCGATATTGGCACGGTTAACCACTATTACCTTCTTGACATCGGGGCAGGCATCAAGCGCCTGGTCAGCGTTATCCTTACTCCGGATTACCTTACCGCCACGGTAGTAACCATCGCAGCAAACAAGTACCTTGGGTTGGCAGTCCAGCATCCTGTCCCGCAGTGCCTCAGCGCTAAAACCACCAAAAACCACACTATGGATAGCCCCGATCCGGGCACAAGCCAGCATGGAAATGCAAAGTTCGGGAATCATGGGCAGATAAATGGAAACACGATCACCCTTCTGGACACCCGCCTTCTTCAAGACATTGGCAAATTTGCATACCTCACGATGCAACTGCTGATAGGTCAATACTCTGGAGTCACCAATGTCGCCTTCCCATATTATTGCCGCTTTGTTCCGTCTCCAGGTTTTAACATGCCTGTCCAGACAGTTACAACAAACATTAAGTTTACCACCGACAAACCACTGGTGTTTGGCTTCCTTAAAGTCCGAGTCCAGGACCTTGTCCCACTTCTCATACCAGTCCAGATTCTCGTCGGCAAGTTCACCCCAGAATCCCTCCGTATCATTCAGAGACCGCTGGTACATTTTCTGGTATTCTTCCATGCTTTTAATATACGCGGTTTTGCGGAGTTCCTCCGGGGGGTCGAAGACTCTATTCTCCCCCATCATAGATGTAATCCCTTTTGTCTCATTCATGAGATATCCTCTTCCTAAGTTCTTTTTGTCTTTTCTACGTATCTTTCACGTTCACGTTACTACTCGACCGATCAGCATACTATCTAATCTATAGTCGTATAACACTTAACGGTTAACTTGAATTCAGCCACTATTGTCTATGAGTAATCCTGAATGGTCACGCCCATCAACTGGGTATATGCGTTCTTCAGCCTGGTGGTAACTACTGCTATTATAGCGCGATGAACCCGGCATCCAATCTGGGGATCAGTTTCACACAGTCTCTTAAGCTCTTCGCCGTAAAATGACAGTACCTTGGTGGTTTCTATTGCCTTCGCCGTGACCGTACTGCGGTGCGGTGGTTCCAATATACTTCCCCAGCCAACTATCTCATAGTTGGAAGCCGATTGAATGATGTGATGACTCATTGGGCCCATCTCCAGGTACAGTCCTACCAGTCCCTCCTCAATCACGTAGATCTTGTCCTCAAACCTCCCCTGTTTGGTAAGGTCGCCTCCAACCTCATACACCTCTTCATGCGCCATACTGGACAGTTGCTTGAGTTGCTCATCGTTTAGCTCGCGGAAATAAGCACATCTCTTCAATAAATCAACTTTGGTCATTCTACCCTCCTCTAAGCATTTTAACGGGATTATCTATCTTCAGCTCCCTATACCCCGCATTTCTGCTATTTACCAATACCCGCTAATTCCTTTTTCAGAGCTACCAGTTTGTTCCGGGTACTACCATCCAACAATTTACCCCCCACCTTGACAATCACCCCCCCTATCATACTCGGGTCTACCACTGACCGCAGCACCACTTGCTTACCAACCACCGTTCCCAGATAGTCAGCAAATCGATTTGTTTCCTTTTCATCCACCGGAACCGCCGTAACCAGTTCCCCCCGTTCTATTCCACGGTGACTATCCAGTAATCGCTGATATTCATCAACGATAGCGCCGATACTGTCCAGTCTGCCCTTGCTTATCAGCACGTAGACCAGATTCAGCACCAGAGGATTTATCCCCTCGAAAAGCTGTGCTAACTGCTGTCTTTTTACCTCAAATGGTACTTTTGGACTCTCCAGATAAGCCATCAAAGTAGCATCTTCAAGACCGCCGACTACCTTTTGCAGGTCAGAGTACCATCCGTCTAAATGTTCTGTCTCCAGCGCAATCTCAAACACGGCTTGAGCATAGCGTCTGGCATAAGCTTTACCAGCCATGGTATATCCTTACTGAAACCGGTTACTTTTTCTTCAGTGTTGAGCTTTCCTCAAGCACTTTATCAATCAGCTCACGATGGGCTTTCTTATCCAGGGATCGGTCAATAACCTTTTCGGCCGCCATTACTGTCAGGTCAGCAAACTCATGGCGTAGTTCACCAATCGCATCGTCCCGCTCTCGCTGGATTTCACTGCGCGCTCGCGAGATAATCAACTCAGATTGTTGCCGGGCGTCCTGCTCCGCCTTTCGCTTCAGATCCTCTCCCATTTGCACCGCCCGGGATATTCTTCCCTGTCCATCCTTGCTGGCAGCTTGTAGCTGCTTTTGAATCTCTTCTTCGGTACGGGCTGACTGCTCCTTGATTGCCTCCGCCTGTTCCATGCTCTCCTTAATGCTCTGTGAGCGCTTGTCAAGCATCCGCATCACCGGCTTGTAGGCAACCAGATAGAGAAGGCCAAACAGGATAATGAAATTCACAATTTGCGCCAGCAAGGTCGGCATATTTATACCAAGGTCAGCAAGACCCCCCATTTCATTCCCCTCCTTACGCTATATCCACGCTTCCCGCCTGAATGATTTTCAGGGGAATATAGCCAGGAAAATCATACCAATTAATAGTACCGCTCCGATAATCGCCGATGCCACGATTATGGCAATAGATATGGGCATCCCATCCTGTCCCATAGTAACCTCCTTTTCAATCCCTAGACAATCATAGCCAGAATAATTGCTATAATCAGGGCATAAATGCCGATAGCCTCAGCAAAGGCGGTAACCAGGATCATGTTGGTCATTATCGGGCCGCTTGCCTCGGGATTACGGGCGATTCCCTGTAGTGCCGAAAAGCCAATAAGCCCGATAGCCAGCGCCGGCCCCATTAAGCCAAGACTTGCTGCCAAACCCACCGCAAGTAACTTCATTGTTCCTGGATCCATTCTTTTTCCTCCTTATCGGTAATGAAAAATCTATCCGGACGGCTCTCTCTAGTGATGAGCCGTAGCCAGCGTGAGAAATACCAGAGTGAGTCCCGCAAAGATAAGTGCCTGGACAAAGCCAACCAGTAATTCCAGACCATAGAAGGGCAAGGCGAACAACCAGGGAATAAGAAAGATGGCAATCAACAGCAATATCTCACCCGCGGTCATATTGCCGAAAAGACGGAAGGTGAAGCTGACAATGCGCACAAACTCGCTGAGCGTTTCCAGTATGCCCACAATAATCATGATTGCACCGGTAATAAGTCCGGATAATCCGGCCTTAACCTTGCCTTTGAATATCTGTCCCAGGCTTCTGAAAAACTGCCCCACGTTAAGGAATTTACTCAGATATCGAATGCCCAGTGTCTTCAATCCGAAGAATTCGACAAAACAGAAAGAAGCCAGGGCCAATGCCAGCGGCATATTAATATCGGTATTGGCGCCTCTAATAAGGTGTATGTGATGCCCTTCAGGGTTTATTATCTCTATCGACCCAAACCCGGGAATCAAACTCAGCCAGGCATTAAAGGCAACAAAGAGGAAGATAGTAGCCACCACGGGGAAGAAACGCCGCCCGTTCTCTTCGCCGGCAACATTTTTACAGAAATTGTAGAGCCATCCGAGCAGTGATTCAAAAAGTCCCTGCAACCGTCCCGGTATAATTTTCATACGCCGGGTAACCAGATAAGAAAACACAACCAGTATAATGATGGTTATCCAGGCACCAACAACGCTATTGGCAATAGGAAAACCGAATAGCTCAAAGGCGGTTTCTGCGGGCAGGCTTGGAATGGGCCTCTCGGTACCGAACGGTAACCCGAGGTCGCCAAACATGCTTTTACCCAGTGGACCACTCAGGAAACCAATAACAAAAAGCGCCAGCAGAATGACTACTACCAGAATTATCACCGGGAATGAGCACCCTAAGCAGCCTTTTCGCGGCACTAACTTTTCTCCTTGTCCTGCCTGTTTTTCAGCAGGGGTAACAGCATCTGATAAACCCCGTAAACTGCCGCCACAATCCCGAGAATCAGTCCGGCTATCATAAATGCAGGCTCGGTACCCAGCTTGGTATCAACCCAGAGGCCGCCAACCACTCCCAGCACAATGCATATCCCTATGAAAAACCCCACCCCTGCCAGCCTCATTGCCGCTACCCACCTGCTCATGTTAGCCAAACACTTCCACCCAGACCAGCATAGCAAATATGGCTTCTCAGGTCAAGATTCAGCCACATCCACACCGCTTAACCCTGTTTGGGAATTACTCACAAAAAAAGCCCTGATAATCCCCGGCTCAGGGCTTTTCACAGCATCTACAATACTGAACGACTTCTTTGCCTTAAGGCTTGCTCCACCCGAAGAGACAAGAGAAATCCCCATCAAAGTCCTTAAGGAATTCGTGCATATTCAGTACATCATCAGCCCCCACCTCATCCATACCGGCGAACTTGCCCGTTTCATCCTCGGTAAGGTCAGTAACCAAACCGGTAGATTTGCCTTTAGTGATAATAGCGGCTGCCAGACAGTGACTGTGACAGGATGAGCAGCGTACCCGTAAAAACCACATATCCTCTTTATTCCCCAGAACTTCGATATCACCTTTCCCGAAGCTCTGCCCGCAGTAGCCGCATTTTATTGATGCAAACAGTTTTTTAAGCAGCCCTTTTTCCATCATTCCCGTACCTGAAACCGGATAAAGCCCGGGTTAAGATTTGCGCTTATCAAAGTCATCCAAATCCAGCGTGTTGATAAAATCGTAGAAGGCTGACATTTTTCGCTTCATTTCCTCGTCGCTAACCTTCGGCTCTTTACCTTCGATATCATCAGTGTCTTCAACCACCGGTTTACCCGTCTCACTATCCAGCAATATGCCAGCCTTATCCAGGACCATTTCTTCGGCGTAGATAGGTACCTCGGCTCTCACCGCAAGTGCCAGAGCGTCACTGGGACGCGAATCAACTTCTACCTTATTGCCGTCAAACTCAAGTAATATTTTGGCGTAAAAGGTATCATTTCTGAGGTCATTTACAATTATAGAGTGGATGCTGGCTCCCAGGGTATCAATAACCGAACGCAGTAAATCATGGGTCAACGGACGGGGCACGGTGACGCCCTGCAACTTTACGGCAATGGCGTCAGCCTCATTGGGACCTATCCAGATAGGTAAATAACGGTCCGCATCCTTCTCTTTCAGGATAACCACCCGTTGGTAATTCATCAGACTTACCCGGATACTATCCACAGCCATCTCAATCATAGCCAGTTTCCCCACCCAATTTTCACGTTTATTGTTCCTAAAATTCTACTTCATATTGATTCGCTTGTCAAACGGAACGCTGGCGTAAAACGCCGTGGAACTCAACCAAATATTATGCTCAAAGTACCCGTGTTTTACCATATGGTAAAACACGGCATTATGGTATAATGTCAATCAGGGTATTCATAGTAAAAGGAGCAACACTAACATGAAGCAAGGGCAAAAAGCAATTGTCTGGTTTGGTGATGTTACTAGAGAGGATATTGCACTCGTCGGAGGTAAAGGTGCGAACCTGGGTGAGATGACCAGAGCCAATATTCCAGTTCCTTCCGGTTTCGTAGTAACTGCCCGCGCCTATTTTGATTTTGTGAATAGAGCCGGCATTACCGCCCAAATCCGTGAATTGCTTGAGCCGCTGGATGTACATGATAGTCGTCAGCTTCAAGATATTGCCCAAAAGGTCCAGCAGATAGTTCTCAATGCCACTATGCCGGCCGAACTCGCCAGTGAAATTGAACATGCCTACGTAAAAATGGGTGGGGGACTGGTGGCAGTACGTTCCTCGGCTACCGCTGAAGATCTGCCGGAAGCATCCTTTGCCGGTCAGCAGGCAACCTTTCTCAATATCCAGGGCGAAAAAGAGGTGGTAGAGGCGGTACAGGGTTGCTGGGCTTCTCTCTTTGGAGCCCGGGCAATTTTCTACCGGGAAGAAAATGGATTTGACCACTTCCAAGTCGGCATTGCGGTTCCGGTACAGCGTATGGTGCAGTCCGAGTCCGCTGGAGTCATGTTCACGGTAGAACCCACCACCAGCGACCGCAGCCAGATTGTTATAGAGGCGGTACTGGGCCTGGGAGAAACCATTGTTTCCGGAGACGTTACCCCTGACCACTATGTGGTCAGCAAAGACGGGTTAAAAATCACCAACAAGGAAATCAAGCGCCAGGAATGGAAACTGGTCCTGGACACCGGTGGCAAGACCAAAGAGGCCAATATCAAGGTGGAGCTTACTCCCGAGGAGCAAGCCAAACAAAAAATTACCGATGAAGATATTCTTACCCTGGCGGAAATTGGTAACCGTCTCGAGAAACACTATCAATTTCCTCAAGATGTCGAGTGGGCGAAGGAGAACGGTGAAATATTTATCGTTCAAACCCGCCCTGTAACCACCATAAGAGAGACCGCTGAAGAGACGGCTGAAATTACGGCACCGGCGATGCTGTCAGGTTCACCCGCCAGTCCGGGAATTGCCTCCGGCCCGGTAAAAATAGTGCCTGACCCGTCCCATATCGACAAGGTGTATAAAGGCGACGTTCTGGTGGCTGAGATGACCACTCCGGACTTCGTTCCCGCCATGAAACGGGCATCAGCCATCGTTACCGACCGCGGCGGCAGGACGGCACATGCCGCCATCGTTAGCCGGGAACTGGGTATTCCCTGCGTGGTTGGCTGCGAGAAGGCGACCGCCAAACTGAAAGACGAACAGGTTATCACGGTTGACGGCAGTAAGGGTAGAGTCTACGATGGCAAGATAGAAATTGAGATAGAGACCAAGACCAGAGCCCGGGGCGAACTGAAGACCAGGACCAAGCTACTGGTAAACCTGGCACAACCGGAACTGGTCGAACGTGTTGCCGAGCGGGATGTCGATGGCATTGGTCTTCTCCGCGCCGAATTTATGGTTGCCCAGATTGGCGAGCATCCCAGCTATATGATAAGTCAGGGTCGCGGCCAGGAATTTGTGGGCAAGCTTGCCGAAGGTCTGACTGCCTTCGCCAAGGCGTTCCATCCCCGCCGGGTAGTCTACCGCACCAATGACTTTAAAACCAACGAATACCGTGCCCTTAAAGGCGGGGAAGAGTATGAAGAGGTGGAAGAAAATCCCATGATTGGCTACCGGGGAGCCTCACGGTATATCACGGATATAGCAACCTTCAAGCTGGAACTGGCCGCTATCAAGAAAGTGAGAGAAAAATATACTAATCTCTGGGTAATGATTCCTTTCGTGCGCACCGTTGACGAGCTGTCTCGAACGGTAGAAATTATGGAAGCTGAAGGGCTGAAACGCTCCAAGGACTTTAAGCTGTGGATGATGGTGGAAGTGCCTTCCAATATATTCCTGCTGGAGAAATTCCTGGAAGTCGGTATTGACGGCATATCCATCGGTTCCAATGACCTCACCCAGCTTATCCTGGGTATTGACCGCGACAGCTCCAAGCTGGCGGAGACATTTGACGAGCGCAATGAAGCGGTGCTCATGGCTCTGGAAAGAGCTGTGAAAGTATCCGGGAGTATGGGCGTTACCTCCTCTATCTGCGGACAGGCGCCTTCGGTATACCCTGAACTTACCGAGAAACTGGTGGAATGGGGTATTACTTCGGTATCGGTAAGTCCGGATATGATTGACATTACCCGAGAGATAATTGCCAGGGCAGAAGAGAGACTGGGAATAAAGTGATCCGGCAGCTTAATATTCGCCAGATAATCGAGGCAAGAGAAGAGGCGCTCTCCCCGTACGCGGCGAAAAGTAAGTTGTCACAAGGTCGCGTCAGGCAAGAGGAGCCCTGTCCACTACGTACCGCTTTTCAGCGGGATAGGGACCGCATCATCCATTGCAAGTCGTTTCGGCGTTTAAAGCATAAGACTCAGGTGTTTATTGCCCCGTTGGGTGACCACTATGTTACCCGGCTGACCCATACCCTGGAAGTATCCCAGATCGGCCGTACCATCTCACGAGCATTAAACCTCAACGAGGACCTCACCGAGGCAATCTGCCTCGGTCATGACTTGGGGCATACACCCTTCGGCCACGTGGGTGAAGAAGTATTGAATGAGCTCTACCCGGGCGGATTCCGCCACAACGAGCAAAGCCTGCGTATCGTTGACCTTCTGGAAAAAGATGGCCACGGTCTCAACCTTACCTGGGAGGTCAGAGACGGCATTCTGAACCACTCCAAGGTACGGGTGGATATACTGGGAGAAGGCGGCGGGGAACCACATACTCTTGAAGGTGAGGTCTGCAAGGTGGCTGACGCCGTTGCCTACATCAATCATGATATTGGAGACGCCATCCGCGCCGGCATTATAACCGAGGGTGACCTGCCCCTGTCAGCTATCACGGTACTGGGTAATACCCATTCACAACGCATCAATACCATGGTAAGCGATATTATCACTACCTCACGGGCAACCGCCGGTTATGATATAATAAATGAGAAACCCGTTATTAACATGAGTCATGAGGTGCTGACCGCAGCCAACGTGTTGCGCGATTTTTTGTTTCAGCGGGTATACAATCTGCGGTCCGCCATGGAGCAAACCGAGCAGGCAAAAGAAGTAACTCGTTTTCTCTACCGGTATTTCAACAACAATGCCGACCAGTTGCCCGATGAATACCGTCTCTATAGCAATGACACCGAGCGAAGAGTGGTGGACTACATTGCGGGAATGACTGACCAATATGCCCTGAGAACGGCGGAAGAACTCAAGAAGCAAGTACCACCGGGGTTGGCTATATGAGCATTGTTGATGAGGTAAAACAAAGAACAGATATCACCACCGTTATCGGCCAGTACACCAAGCTGACCAAAGCGGGACGATACTATAAAGCATTATGTCCGTTCCACAGCGAGCGCCAACCTTCCTTCATTGTCTACCCGGAGCAACAGAGCTGGCACTGCTTTGGCGCCTGTAACACCGGCGGCGATGTTTTTTCCTTCATCATGAAAAAAGAGGGCATGAGCTTCGGCGATGCCCTGCGCCTGCTCGCGGAAAGAGCCGGCGTAGACATACCCTCAAAGTGGGGTGGCGAGGAGAAAAAAGAAGAGAAGGAAGACCTCTATCAAATAAATCAGGACGCCGCCCAGTATTTTCACAATCTACTCCTCAACAATCCGGCGGCAGAAGGTTCGCGAAACTATCTGAACAGCCGCGGCTTCTCTATGAAATCAATCACCGATTTCCAGCTCGGATTCAGCCTGAACACCTGGGACTCTTTAAAGAATTTTCTCCTGGAGAGAGGATACCCTGAAGAGAAAATCATGCTGGCCGGTCTTATCATCCAGTCGGAAAGTGGTAAAATTCATGACCGGTTTCGCGGTCGGCTTATATTCCCGATACATGACATCCGGGGTCGCACGGTCGGTTTTGGCGCCCGCGCCCTCGACGACTCGCCTCCCAAGTACCTCAATTCGCCGCAGACTCCGGTCTTTAACAAGAGCAGCGTACTCTACGGCATAGACTATGCCGCCGGCACCATCCGGCAGCAGGATATGGCAGTGATTGTCGAGGGATATGTTGACGTTATTACCGCCCATCAGCATGGCATTACCAACGCCGTCGCCTCAATGGGCACGGCGATTACCGATACCCAGGTCAACACCTTGAAAAAATTGACCAGAAATCTGGCTCTTGCCCTCGACGCTGACGCCGCCGGTGAGGAAGCCATGCTGCGTGGTGTCAGCTATGAGAACATACTTGACGCCGAGATAAAGGTAGTCATACTACCCACTGGGAAAGACCCCGATGACGTGATTAAGGAAGATATCAACCGCTGGCAGCAACTGGTCGGCGAGGCGTTACCTATTATTGATTACACCTTTGACACGGTAATCTCCGAGCTTGACCTGACCACTGCCAGAGGCAAGTCGCTTGCCGTAGAAAGGCTCTTGCCTATTATTGCCGAAACAAAAGACACTACCCGGCAAACCCACTACCTGCACAAGCTGGCGGCGCTTACCCAGACCAATTACCGAAACCTGGAAACCGGCATACAGGAAATGAAGCCGGGTAAAGGCAAGAGCAAGGCCGCGGAACCAAAAACGGGAATGGTTGCCCGCACCATGCGGCGGTATCTGTCCAGCCCCGTCGAAGAATATGGCCTGGCACTGCTCCTCCAGCATCCGGAGCTCAGCGAGCAGAGTGTTATTGATGTGCCCCCGGAATACTTTCAAAACAGTGAAAACCGCGAGATATTTACCGCCTGGCAGCAATCGGGCGGTATAGCCTCGCTTAAAGATAATCTGGACACAGCCCTCCATGAATTTATAGACTATTTACTGGAGCGAACAATACCCGGCAACCAGATTGAGAATAGATACGACAATTGCGTCCTTAGATTACGGGAAAACTACCTGAAAAACCTTGAAGAAAAGCGGGCGGCTAAATTCACCCTTGAAGCGGAATTGGGTGGCGCTGATGCCGCTTTGGCCCGGCTCGAGGAAGAAGGGATTGAGCCGAGCATTCAACTGAGAGAGGTTTTCCTCAGAAAAGTCAAGGGCGGCTAGAGCAAGGAGGTGCGGTATGGAAAAGGATAATGATATGCAATTCAATCGTGATAACAATGACTATGTTGAGTTCAAGCTGGATAGTCCGGCAGGCAAGAATGATAAAGGAAGCTTGTACGCCGCTGATGACGAACAAGAGGAAGATATGGCCAACCACCCGGCAGAGGGCATGTGGCATGACGTTAAACCTTTCGATGTGGAAAAACCGGAATCATCCATAGATGAACTTGACCTGGAACTACCGGTTGAAGAAGAGCAGGAAACAACCGACGACCCGGTCCGTATCTACCTGCACGAGATTGGTCGTGTACATCTGCTTACCGCCTCCGATGAAAAAGCGCTGGCGAAAAGGATGGAGGAAGGGAAGCACATTGACCATATTAAAAAATATTACATAGAAGTCTATGGGAAGACCCCTTCTGCCACTGATACAATACTAGAGATTATTAAGGCACTGGGACAGGCAGTGCCGCTAATCCGAGCCCTTCAGGAACAGATCAATATACCCCGGACGGACAAATTTACCTCTGGTATTTACCATCCCGAATTGCAGGAAAGCCTTGACAACACAATAGATGCTCAATTGATACGGTCGGTTGCTGACCGTATCAATAAATCGTTGATTGAGACTGAACAACTGCTGACCATACTCTCTCTCAATAGCCGGATACTGCCCAAAGAGCTTATCAGCGCTATTGCCGATACGGTTTCTATAGCCGATATCCTGAAGCTGATAAATGACGGCTCGTTCGTGAGCTGTGTTCTTGAACATGAGACGCAGCTTATCGCATACCTGAACCATGTTGAACGAGAGGCCAAAAAAGCCGAGAGGCACCTTATTGAAGCCAACCTGCGCCTTGTGGTAAGTGTCGCCAAAAAACACATCGGGCGGGGCATGTCCCTTCTTGACCTTATCCAGGAGGGAAATATCGGTCTGATGAGAGCCGTAGAGAAATTCGACTACCGCAAAGGCTATAAATTCAGCACCTACGCCACCTGGTGGATCCGCCAGGCGCTAACCCGGGCGATTGCCGACCAGGCTCGCACCATCCGTATTCCGGTCCATATGGTGGAGACCATTAACCGGCTTCTGAGAATAAGCCGTCGCCTGGCTCAGGAGTACGGCAGAGAGCCGACCGCCCGTGAAATCGCCAAGGAAATGGAGATATCCGCCGATAAGGTCAGGGAGATAGTCAAGGTATCCCAGCTGCCTATATCCCTTGAGTCGCCAATGGGAGAGGAGGAGGACAGCCCGCTGGGTAATTCCATTGAGGACAGGAATGCGCTGCCGCCGGTCGATGTTGCTTCCAAGCAACTCTTGAAGGAGCAGATAGAGGACGTCCTCTATACGCTTACCCCGCGTGAGCAGCGGGTCCTCCAGCTTAGATTCGGGCTTGAAGACGGACGCAGCCGGACTCTTGAAGAAGTGGGCCGTGAGTTCAACGTAACCAGGGAGCGTATCCGCCAGATTGAAGCCAAGGCACTGCGTAAATTGCGCCATCCCAGCCGCAGCCGGAAACTGAAGGACTATCTGGAGTAGCTAGCGAAACATACTCATCATATTACGGGGCAGTTTACCGCGACTACCCATCTTCATCAGCTTCTGCATCTGGTGAAACTGGTTCAGCAGCTGGTTCACATCCTGCGGTCTGGTGCCACTTCCGCGGGCGATGCGCCGTCGGCGGCTTCCCCCGATGATATTGGGGGTTCGTCTCTCCTCGGGAGTCATCGAGAAGATAATTGCCTCCACCTTCTTCATCTGCTCCTCCTGGGCACCATCGGGCAGTTTCCCCGCTAACCGTGACATGCCGGGCAGCATCTCGGCTAACTGGGCTACCGGCCCCATCTTCTTCACCGCACCGAGCTGGGAAAGGAAATCCTCCAGGTCAAAGCTGGCGTCACGTACCTTCCTGGCTATCTCTTTGGCTTTCTTTTCATCGAGTGTGCTCTCTGCCTTCTCAATAAAGGTGAGTACGTCGCCCATACCCAGAATGCGTGATGCCAGACGGTCGGGATAATAAGGTTCAAAAGCACCCAGTTTCTCGCCCACCCCGATAAATTTTATGGGTACCCCGCTTACCCAGCGGATAGACAGCGCCGCTCCGCCACGCGCATCCCCGTCCATCTTGGTCAGGATAAGACCGGTGAGACCCACCCGGGAATTAAATTCCTCAGCCACCTGCACCGCGTCCTGACCGGCCATGGCATCGACCACCAGAATCACCTCTACCGGCTTCAGTTCCTTCTTAATCCGTTCCACCTCTGCCATCATCTCCTGGTCGATATGAAGCCGGCCTGCCGTATCCAGCACCACCCAGTTGGCTGCCAGGTCTTTTGCCTTTTGCATGCCATGGACGCAGATATCCTTACTGGTCATGTTTGGAGACTCGTGGTGCACCGGGATATCAATCTGCTTCCCCAGTGTCACCAGCTGCTCAATGGCTGCCGGACGGCGGTTGTCCGCCGCCACCAGCAGCGGGCGCTGCCCGGAGTGTTTCAGATAAAGCGCCATCTTGGCGGCGGTAGTCGTCTTACCGCATCCCTGAAGCCCAACCAGCATAACCACCGATGGAGGATGAGATGCCGATAGAAGACGGCTCGGTTCCCCACCCAGGATTGAGGTCAGCTCTTCATTCACTATCTTAATTATCTGCTGGGCAGGAGTCAGGCTCTCCAGCACATCGACGCCGATAGCACGCTCGCGTATCCGGGCGATAAAGTCCTTGACCACTTTAAAATTAACGTCAGCCTCAAGAAGAGCCAGGCGCACCTGACGCAGGGCTTCATCCACATCTTTCTCGGTAAGCCTTCCCCGGTTACCCAGTAGCTGGAATACCTTGTTTAACTTGTCACTCAGGATTTCAAACATCTTGCCTCCCATTATTCTATGTAACCGGATGAGGGTTCGTCAACTTTGCGGCTTGGGCACTAACCGGTAATTCCTGTCTACATAATATATTATGTCAATACCACTTTAAGTAATGCCTTTGGTAATATTCCTTTATCTATTTATGCTACAATAAGAGACAAATCGTTTTTGGGGAAGCTCCACCATGATACCGTTCCGGCTCACAATGTACAACTTCATGTGCTACCGCGATAACGTACCTTCCCTCCACTTCGACGGCATCCACCTCGCCTGCCTTGCCGGCGACAACGGGAACGGCAAATCGTCCATCATCGACGCGGTGACCTGGGCGCTGTGGGGGCAGGCAAGGTCGAAAAGTGACGATGACCTTATCCATTCCGGACAGGCGGCTATGGAAGTGGAGTTCGACTTCGCGGTGAGCAACCAGATGTACCGTGTCATCCGCAAGCGTTCCCGTCCCAAAAAACAGAGGAGCGCGGGACAGAGCATCCTGGAGTTACAGATAGCCACCAATGGCAGCTTCCGGTCAATTTCCGGTAATACTATCGCCCAGACCCAGCAGAAGATTATAGATATCCTGCACATGGACTACGCTACCTTCATCAACAGTGCCTATCTGCGCCAGGGTCATGCCGATGAGTTCACCACCCAGCCTCCGGCAAGGCGTAAGGAAGTGCTGGGCAATATCCTCGGTCTCGCCATCTATGATGAGCTGGAGGCACAGGCCAGGGACATGGCCAGGCAGCAGGATGCGGAAAAGGCGCAATTGGCGAGTACCATCACTGATATTTCCAGCGAGCTTGCCCGAAAGCCGGACTACGAGATCGGGCTGGAACAGGCTCAGCATGAACTGGGTCATATTGAAGAGGTGATAAAAGAACATGAAACCAGCCGTAATGAACTCCGTGGACAAAAGGAATCGCTGGAGAAGAAGAAGACACAGCTCGACCAGCTAATCATAAAAATGGATGATACCTCGACCAACCTGAAAAGCTGGGAGGAGCAGTCCGCCCGGCATAATGCCCGCATTAAAGAATACCAGGAACTTATGACCAATCGCAACGCAATCGAAGACGGCTTCGCCCGCTTTACCGAAGCCAAAAAGCAATTCTCCGAGCTTGATAGCAAGTTCCGGCAATCAGTCAATCTGGAGAGGCAGAAATCTCAACTGGAAAGTAAAATACGTGAAGCCAGCCAGAGCCTGACCACCGAACACGCCCTGGTGCGGAGTAAAATCAGTGAACTGGAACTATGGGCGGGAAAATTGGACACCTTCAAAAATCAGTGGCAGCAACTACAAATACGGTTACGTCAATTAAGCGAGCAAGATGCCATTCTACAGGAGAAAAAGCAGACACTGTCGGATATGCAGGCCCAGGTTAACCACCTGGAATCGAACCAGCAGCAACTGGAGAGGGAAATAAGGGAAATAGACGAAAAACTTCACCTCCTGTCAACCCAGACCGAAGCCAGGTGCCCGCTGTGTGAAACGGAACTCGCCGCCGAGGGTCTCAAGCTCATTGAGTCTAAGTACACCGCTGAAAAGGGGGAGAAGGCAGCTTCTTTACAACAAAACCAGGAAGAACTTGCCGCAAAGAGAGACGAGCTCAATTACCAGCAGAAAGAAGTATCCCAGACCGAAGGACAGCTCAACCGGGAAAAAACCGACGGGCAGGGCAAGGCACAGGTACTTAACAAGGATATTGCCGAAGCCGAGGAAGCCGCCGGAAACCTCGCCAGAGAGCAGGCCAGGCTCGGTGACATCGAAGAGCGACTGGCCCGCCGGGAATTCGCCACTACCGAGCAGCAGGTGCTTGCCGAGGTGGAAAAGGAACTCGGCACCATTGCCTATGATGCCGAACAGCATGAACTGGTGCGCGATTCACTCACCGGACTGGAGCATTTCGACCAGTCCCGGCGTAAGCTCGATGAAGCCGACCGGCTCATGAATCAGGAACGAGAGGCAGCATTCGGAGCCGAGGAATCCGCCCGGCGACTTCTCCACAGCCTGGAAGCAGATAATCAGGTGCGACAATCGTTGACCACAGAGGTCGCTTCACTTCCGCGACTGCTTGGCGAACTCGAACAGGCCGACAAGGTATATCAGGAGGTCGTTGAGCAACGAACTCAAGCCCAGGAGAAGGTGTGGCAGGTACGGGCCAGGGTACAGCGCTGTACCGAACTGGAGCAAAAGAAGACCGAAATGGAAAAACAGATTACCCAGGCAAACAGGCAGGAAAATATCTATAAAGACCTGGCTAAAGCCTTTGGTAAAGGGGGTATCCAGGCACTGTTAATTGAAATGGTGCTCCCCGAAATTGAAGCCGAAGCCAATAGGCTGCTGGGGCGAATGACCGACAATAGAATGCACGTCAAGTTTGAGACCCAGCGGGAAACCAAAAAAGGAAATACCGTTGAAACCCTGGATATAAATATCTCCGATGAGCTGGGAACACGTAACTACGAGATGTTCAGTGGCGGCGAAGCCTTCCGTATTGACTTTGCCATTCGTATTGCCATGTCCAAGCTGCTGGCGAAACGGGCCGGCGCACCGTTACCCACCTTAATCATTGATGAAGGCTTCGGTACCCAGGATAATACCGGGCTGGAGAAACTCAAAGAGGCGATAAATTCCATTCAGGACGATTTCGACAAGATAATTGTCATTACCCATATTGAGGAATTGAGAGACGCCTTTCCGACCCGTATCGATGTTATCAAGACGGCGGAAGGCTCAACACTGTCGGTCAGCTAGCCGTTCACAAACCGAGGTGGGGAGCAATCCCTTTCATTGCCTTCAGCCCCAGCTCGATGAACTCATCAAGCTCCAGGCCAATCTGGCTACAGGTAGCGATTTGTTCGCGGTTTGCCCCGGCGGCAAAGCTTTTCTCCTTGTACCGCTTCCTCACCGAATTTGCCTCAACACCGTCCAGCTTTTTATCGGGACGGACCAGTGCCGCCGCCGTAATCAAACCGGTCAACGGGTCAGCACAGAAGAGCGCTTTGTCCAGATTCGTTTCACAGGGGAAACCATGCGCCTCATTATGGCATAGGACGGCGTGAGCCATCTCCTCACTGGCACCCATGTCCCGGGCCATATCGGCCCCCAGCTTACTGTGGCTGTTCATGTCGCCTTCGGTTAGCTCGACGTCAATATCATGCATGAGCCCGGTAAGACCCCATTCGCGTTCATCTTCACCGAATCTCCGGGCTAATGCCCGCATTATTGCCTCGGTAGCCAGCATGTGTTTGACCAAATTCTCGTTGTCCACATTGGCTTTAATCGAATCCAGTACCTCGGTGCGCTCCATTTCTCACCACCTCCTGCTTAACAAAGATACAATATAATTAACGGTAAACTCAACCGGTAAGAACCGGCTCGGTGCCCTTAAAAAGCACCCGGCTTAGATACTGCCCGGTGGCTGATGCATCATTCAGAACTATTTCCTCGGGGTACCCGGTAGCCACCACGTAGCCGCCACGGTCACCGGCCCCCGGCCCGAGGTCAATAATCCAGTCGCTGCTCTTTATGACATCAAGGTGATGCTCAATAACAATCACCGTATTGCCGGCGTCAACCAGTCGCTGCAGCACTCTTAGCAGTGCCGCCACATCCTCAAAAGACAGGCCGGTAGTTGGCTCGTCAAGAATGTAGAGTGTCCTTCCCGTAGACCGCTTGGATAGCTCGGTAGCCAGCTTTACCCGCTGCGCCTCACCCCCGGACAGGGTCGGCGCCGGCTGGCCAAGACGAATATAACCCAGTCCCACGTCCTGCAGGGTGTCCAGCTTGCGCTTTACTCCGGGGAAATGGGCAAAGAACTTCACCGCTTCTTCTACCGTCATGTCGAGCACCTCGGCGATATTCTTCCCCTTGAACCTGATTTCCAGAGCCTCGCGGTTATACCGCGCCCCTTTACATACCTCGCAGGGGACCGTAACGTCAGGCAAGAACTGCATCTCTATCTGGATAAACCCCTCGCCGCGGCAGGCTTCACACCGTCCTCCCTTGACATTAAACGAGAACCTCCCCGGCCCGTAACCCCTCATCCTCGCCTCGGGTACGGTAGCAAATAGCTCCCGTATCGGGGTAAAGGTGCCGGTATAGGTAGCCGGGTTACTGCGCGGCGTGCGCCCGATTGGCGACTGGTCAATATTAATCACCTTGTCAATGTGCTCAAGTCCGCTGATATCATCACAATCGCCCGCCTTTTCCCGCGAACGGTAGAATATCTGCGCCAGTTTCTTGTGCAGGATATCGTCAATGAGTGTGCTCTTGCCGCTGCCGGACACGCCGGTAACACAGACAAACTTGCCCAGAGGTATGGGCACATCGATATTTTTCAGATTATTCTGCCGGGCTCCACGGATTACTATTTCCTGTCCGGAACCCTGGCGGCGCTCCTGAGGTATCGGAATCCGCCTGACCCCGCTGAGATACTGTCCGGTTATCGACTGCGGACAGTTTATCATGTCATTCAACGTCCCGGCGACCACAATCCTGCCCCCGTGTTCCCCGGCGCCCGGCCCCATATCCACAATGTGGTCAGCCGCCCGCATCATGGCTTCATCATGCTCCACGACCAGAATAGTGTTGCCCAGGTCCCTTAGTCGCTGCAGTGTCCCGATAAGGCGGTAGTCGTCGGCGGGATGGAGTCCAACCGTCGGCTCGTCACAGACATAGAGCACCCCCATGAGACCGCTGCCTATCTGTGTCGCCAGGCGGATGCGCTGCGCCTCACCACCGCTCAGTGTCGCCGAGGCACGCTCTATAGTCAGGTACTCCAGTCCGACGTCCTTGAGAAAGCCGAGCCGCGCCTTAATCTCCTTCATTATCTGCTCGGCAATCATCCGCTCCCGCCGGTTCAGTACCTTGCGATTGATTTCATCAGCCCAGCCCAGTGCCTCGCTGACCGATAACGTGCTGACATCCACAATATTCTTACCGCCGATGGTCACCGCCAGCGACTCCGGTTTGAGTCGCTGCCCCTGGCAGACGGGACAGGGCCGGGACACCATATATCGTTCAATACCCGACCGTGAATTTTCCGACTCAGTATCCCGGTACAGCCGCTCCATGCGAGGGATGATTCCTTCAAAGCCCTCGGAGTACTCCCTGACCCGCCCGAAGCGGTTTCGGTAGCGGTACACCTCGCCGCCTTCACCATACAGTATCACTTTCATCTGGTGCTCATTCAACTCATTCAACGGCGTATGGATGGAGAAACCGTGCCGCCGTGCCAGCGAATCAAGCTGGTAAGAATACCATGACGAGAATTGCCACGGCCTCACCGCTCCCTGGGCTATGGACAATTCTTTATTAATCACCAGTTCCGGGTCTATTTCCTGTTTGAAACCAAGTCCGGTGCAGGCGGGGCAGGCGCCATGCGGGCTGTTGAAGCTGAACGTTCGCGGGGCAATCTCGCCCAGGCTGATGCCGCAGTAGACGCAGGCAAAGTGCTCGGAAAAGAGCAGCTCTTCGCCATCGACAATTGACACCAGCACTACCCCCGCCCCCAGTTTGAGGGCAGTCTCCACCGAATCGGCGATACGCTCCCGGCTGCCGCTCTGCCCGACAACCACCCGGTCGACCACCGCCTCTATGGAATGCTTTTTGTTCTTGTCCAGTTGAAACTCGGTGGACAGGTCATTAATAGTCCCGTCGACCCTTACCCGGGCAAAGCCCGCCTTGCGCAGGTCATCAAACACCACCTGGTACTCGCCCTTGCGGTCGCGTACCAGCGGCGCCAGAATAATGATACGGCTCTTCTCAGGCAGGTTCCGGATGGCGTCGACTATCTGCTGCACGGTCTGCATGGTAATTTCCCGTCCGCAGTGGGGACAGTGCGGGTGACCCGCGCGGGCAAACAGCAGCCGGAGGTAGTCATATATCTCGGTGACGGTGCCCACCGTCGAGCGCGGATTACGGCTGGGGCCCTTCTGGTCGATTGACACCGCCGGGCTCAAGCCCTCGATGTAGTCGACTGCCGGCTTTTCCATCCTGCCCAGGAACTGGCGGGCATATGCCGAGAGCGACTCCACGTAGCGGCGCTGTCCTTCGGCATAGATGGTGTCAAAAGCCAGTGAACTCTTGCCGGAGCCGGAGACACCGGTAATCACCACCAGCTTGTCCCGTGGGATAACCACATCGATGTTTTTCAGGTTATGCTCGCGGGCACCTTTGACCACTATTTCGTTAGATGTCATGGCAACAGACCGTTTTCACCTCTGAATTCTATTGTAACATTAGCCCCAGATGACAACAAGCGTATGCTGACGCCGGCTTGTCATCGCTGCGCCGGGGGTGATAGAATCGATTTAGCTACCGTGAACAAGAAGAAGATACCCGCCAACGCCACTAACCTGTCGAGTGAGCTGCGTCTTCGCCACCTTACCGTCGATGAAGCCATGCCCCTGCTCGACCAGTTCCTGTATGACGCGTATATGGCGGGGCTTATCCAGGTCAAAATCATTCACGGCAAGGGTACCGGCACCCTGCGCCGCCTTGTCCGGCAAAAGCTCGCCCATCATCCCCTGGTCAAATCGCACCGCCCCGGCGAATACGGTGAAGGAGAGGCCGGAGTGACCATCGCCGAGTTTGCCGATAAGTAATCCCTGCCGTACCCGGTTCGTGTTCAAATTGAAAAGAGACGACTGGCTGCGCTATAATAGTCTGGTTGGTATATGGTGAGTGTAGCCCAGTGGTCTAAGGCGCCAGGTTGTGGCCCTGGATATCGAGGGTTCAAATCCCTCCACTCACCCCACACCCCCCAACCCATAACACCGCGCCATTGTCCCCACCCCGTTTATCAGGTATAATTTCTGTTGTATCCATTTGCGCCTGTAGCTCAGTGGATAGAGCACCGGTCTTCGGAACCGGGTGTCGTGGGTTCGAATCCCTCCAGGCGCGCCAGATTTTAAGGATAAAGCCCCCACTTACACAGGATTTGGTAATGTACAGGTGTAATCTTAGAGGGACAAAGGCATGTAATTAAATTAGTGGGTGAGCCTGGGGTTCAATCGACATTCTATATTGAATAGCTTGTCTAACAGGGATATAATGACCTTAAGAATGGAGCCATTATTTATGATAGAGGCATATTATAAAAACGAAAATATTACACTGTTAGAGGGCGATTGTTTGGAAGTTCTCCATAAACTTCCAGAGTGTTCTGTTGACATGATTTTTTCTGATCCCCCATACAATCTATCCAATGGTGGTATTACATGCCATGCTGGTCGCATGGTGTCAGTAAACAAGGGTGAATGGGATAAATCAAATGGAATTGAGCTAGACCATGAATTTACTATTAACTGGCTCAAAGCCTGCCGGCGTGTTTTAAAGGATGACGGCACAATATGGGTAACTGGCACAATGCACAGGATTTATTCTATCGGTTTTGCTTTACAGCAATTAGGATTTAAGCTTCTTAATGAAATATGCTGGTATAAGCCGAATGCTGCCCCTAACCTATCGTGCCGTTATTTTACACATAGCCATGAAACCGTTTTATGGGCATCGAAATCTGAAAAGAGCAAGCACAAGTTCGATTATCAACTCATGAAGCAGTTAGCTGGTGGAAAGCAGATGCGCTCATTGTGGAGAGATATTGAAGATGAGCCTCAAGATATATGGTCAATTAACACTCCTTCAAAGGCTGAGAAGAAATTTGGGAAACATCCTACACAAAAGCCTCTAGTACTTATTGAACGTATAGTATTAGCTTCAACAAATCCTGGCGATACCGTTCT
>CAYXWH010000010.1:0-34116 GCA_964468755.1 uncultured Dehalococcoidaceae bacterium | reverse complement strand
GTTGGTTGCCACTCCGGGCATTCGGCGAAGGTGACACCCATCGGGTCATAGAGGCCCAGTTCCGGTCGCCGGTGACATTCGGCGACAATATAGGCATCGGAGTCCTCGTCTTCTCCCCGACTAAACACCTCTTTGGACTGTCCACAGGCCCGGAAATCCACTTTTCCGGCAAGATTTATCGCCGGGCAATTCCAGCAAGTACAATCAGCATTATGCGAGTCCATAAAACCTCCTTGGTTATCCTTTCTCCGCTATCTCTCGTGTCTTATCCATTATGTCAACTATATCCGAGACACAAATTTCATCCGGCAGTATCTCTTCGCTGGGGTTACTGGTCAGGAAAAAGGCGTCCGGCTGGCTATGTTTTCCGGTAAATACGCCCTTCCCGTAAAGCCGGCTCGCCCTCAGTCCTGCCTTGAAGTTAATACCCTGGCTGGACATCAGCACCATATCCGGGGCACTATCAAAATGCGGGCCTTCATAGATTTCTTCCCGGAGATAAATGCGGTCTACCGCTTTTTTGCCATCCACTTCCAGGGACTCAAAGCAATTCTTCAGTTCATCAATCAGCCTGCTCCTGTCTTCCGGGCTGACTTCTCCCCCGGGATATCTGCCTTTTTCATTGATATAAATCCGTCCCGGGTCCAGTGCGAAAGCTCTGGTACCGGGGCCAATGTCAGCCAGGCTCCGCGGAGGACTGTTCTTGAATTTCAGATAGCCCTCCTGGCTCAGCAAAAAGTTTACCTGGACATCAGCAGTCGACAATTCCATGCCATGGTCGGAAAGCAGTATCATTGATTCGTCATCGTTCATCCGGCTTCTGATTTCACCGATAACCTCATCTATCTGATGGAGGTGGTCCAAAAAAGCAGCGTGGTGCTTATGCGTTTCATCTTCATAGGCATCCCACAGAAAATGTCCCAGTCGGTCGGTACCGGTGAAAACGAGCATAAACGTCTTCCAGTCCTCCTTGTCCCACAGATAGCGATAGGCGGCAATACGGGCATGGAGGGTCTTGTCCAGATCGGCAAGGAACAAGTCCATCGACTGGTGCCCCTTGCTGGAATCAACATCAATCCGGTAGTCCATCTCTTGGAGCCTGGGAATAAGCGATTGCGGATAGGTGGCGCGCTCCAGGTCCAGGGCAACAAATCCGGAGATGAGCACCCCGTCCAGACTATACGCCGGAAAGGTAAACGGGACATTGATGATAACCGAACGGCCGATGTTATCACGCTTCCAGAAGGGGGATACCCTGAGGTCATCATAATTGGGAAAGTGCATGCGGTAGGTGCCGGGATGGACATCGGTAAAACCGTATATGCTGTGATGTCCCGGAGTAGCTCCAGTAATAATCGAAGCCCAGGACACCGAGGAGATTTCAGGGATTGACGACTGCATCGGCCGGAAAACCCCCCGGTTAATAATCTCCCAGGTATTGCTCATCACCCCGCTTTCCGCGAGGTCACGTATCAAACCGTATGGCATGCCGTCCAAGCCAATTATCACCACACGTCCGGAGTTATCAGCCATAACCAGTTAAATCCTCCTAACCAAGAATATTTACTTCACTTATGATTACCCGCGTCGTTCAGTCCAGATAGCCTAACGCCCCCAGCCTTTTCCCCACCTCTTCCTCGTCTTCCTTGCTCAGGGCTCCCTTCTTTCCCTGTCCCTCTTTTTTGAAGGCTTCTTGCAGGATATACACGGCATACTCGTTTGCCGAGCCGAAACCTTCGGCTCCGGCTCTTTCCTCCAGCCAGGCATACACCTCTTCAGGCACTGAAACGACGTTACTTTCCGGTTTCTCTCCCATTACTACTCCTTTACTATGATGGTCTATGTCCACCCGAAGCTATTTTACGACCAGTATATCATAACTCTCATCTCATAACCAGCCTGAAATACTTTGGTACCACACTATTAGTACTTACCTAATTAGTACTATTGGCTGCTTTCTTCCCCCCGGTAATTTCGCGGTTTTTATGCCGGCTTCCGGGGTTAAATCAACCGGCGACCATGTTTTTATTGAAACTGCCGGCGATTTCCTCTAGAATATCAACAAAACTGGTGATAGTATGGTGAGGTTTTGGCTGGCTTCAGTATAGTAAAGAGCATGCGCCTTCCATCCAATCGGAGTACCATTACCTCATCAACACATCCCAGGAGAAGGACAAAGCGAATATGACACAAGTCACGGGCCACCACAATCATCAATCGAAAACCATCCTGATTACCGGTGGCTGTGGCTTTATCGGGACAAATCTGGTTGAATACCTTGCCGCCGGAGGCTACCGGATACGGATACTGGACAACCTGTCCACCGGGAACAAAGAATACCTGAGGCAACTCCAAACAAAAGATTCCCGGCTTGGCGCCGTAGACCTGATTATTGGCGACATCAGAAACCGGGACGAGGTGCGCCAAGCAGTATACGGCACGGATGCCGTGGTTCACCTGGCTGCCCACACCAGCGTGGTTGAGTCATTAGAGCGCCCCGGAGAGGCCTGGGACATCAACGTCAATGGAACATTCAATCTTCTCGAAGCCTGCCGTGATCACGGGGTAACCGGTTTCATCCTGGCTTCTTCCAATGCGGTGGTCGGCGAACAGCCTCCTCCCATTGACGAAACCAAGTTGCCCCAACCGCTTTCCCCCTACGGCGCCTCCAAGCTGGCTGGAGAAGCCCTGTGTTCCACCTATTGTCATTCCTTCGGCATGAAAACGGTTGCCCTGCGCTTTGCCAACTGCTATGGTCGCTACTCGGAACACAAGCCCAGCGTAATCCCCAGGATCATCACCTGGGCGAAGGCAGGGAAACCACTGACAATTTATGGTGACGGCACGCAGACCAGGGACTTTGTACATACCGGCGATATTTGCCGGGCGATATACCTGACGCTCAACACCACCCAATCCATCAGTGATGGTCCGCAACAGTCAGCAGCAGAATTGTACGGCAGCGTCTTCCAGATAGGGAGCGGGGTTGAGACCAGCATCAACCAGCTTGCCGGTTTAATTGAGGAAATAGCGGGGAGAAAACTTGCTATCGACTACCAGCCGGAGAGGAAAGGCGAGATCAAGCGAAATTTCTCGGACATATCCAAAGCCGGGCGAATCCTCGGCTTCAAACCCGGTGTCACCCTGAGAAAAGGACTGGAGGAGCTGTGGGAGTTACCGGCGGCATAACCAATACACCTGAGCTATAACAGCAGGGGAAGGGAAGGGGATGATATCAATTAAGAGTGTCCCACCCTGGTTACACCCCTTGAACGAGAATCTCACCCGGCGAGATATGATTTGCTACAGACAAGAACAAAAAAAGAAGTCCAATGATGCTTAAGATTAGCGTGGCAATACCGTGCTACAATGCCGCCGATTTTATTGAGACCACCATTCAAAGCATTCTCCATCAGGACTACCCCAACATTGAATGTATAGTAGTCGATGGTGGTTCCAGTGACGGGACCACGGATATACTTGCCCGGTATAATGATAAAATTACCTGGGTAACCGAAACGGATATGGGGCAATCAGATGCGATCAATAAAGGGCTCAAATTAGCCACCGGGGATATCGTTGCCGAACTTGACGCCGATGATATCTATGAACGGGATGCTTTTAAGAAGGTAGCCGCGTTTTTCGAGCAGAACCCCGATGCCAGGTGGGTCTACGGAAAGTGCCGGAATATAGACGGGAGTAACCGCGAGATACGGAAACCGATTACCTGGACCAAGAACTATTTCTCGAAAAGATACAGCTATAACAAGCTACTGGTCTCCAATTTTATCCCGCAGCCGGCAGTGTTCTGGCGCCGGGAGTTGATGGATGAAATGGGCCTGTTTGACGTCAATGAACACCTGGTAATGGACTATGAGTACTGGCTGCGGTGTGGCGCCAGATATGCGCCGGGGTATATCGATGATTACCTGGCCGGCTGGCGCATTCACCCCAGCTCAAAGAGCTCCCGGAATTATATCACCGAGCACCGGGAAGCACTGAATATCGCCAGGAAATACGCCAGTGCCACCATTCCCATCATATTCCACTATCTGGTTTACTTCTTCATGGTCGCCGCCTATGGAGTAACAAGCGCGGCAAGCCGATTGAGAAGGAGGTAGCCCGTTAAAGAAAATGGCTAAGAAAAAAGCATTGATAACCGGCATAACCGGTCAGGATGGTTCCTATCTGGCTGAGTTTCTACTTAACAAGGGATACAGCGTCTTCGGGATAGTGAGACGGTCTAGCTCGTTTAACACCGGCAGGATAGACCGCATCATCGAAAACTATCCGCTCGACAGGTTTGATTTCTTCCGCGGTGACATCACCGATAGTAATTCCCTGATAACCGCATTAAAACAAATTGAGCCGGATGAAGTGTACAATCTGGCTGCCCAGTCCCACGTTAAGGTAAGCTTTGATGTGCCCGTATATACCTTCGATACCGTGGCGTCAGGAACGCTGAAGCTGCTGGAGGCAATACGGTCGCTGGGCTTGAAGTGCAGACTCTACCAGGCAGGGAGCAGCGAGATGTTCGGCTCCTCCCCTCCCCCGCAGAATGAAAGCACCCCCTTCCAACCCAGAAGCCCTTATGCGGTGGCAAAGGTGGCTGCCCATAACCTCTGCGTGAACTACCGGGAAGCATATGACCTGTGGATAACCAACGGGATCCTGTTCAACCATGAAAGCCCGAGGCGAGGGGAGACCTTTGTGACCCGGAAGGTGACCCGGGCGGTTGCCCGCATCAAGCTGGGCATCCAGGAAAGGGTAGCCCTCGGCAATCTGGAAGCCAAACGGGACTGGGGCTATGCCCCCGATTTCGTTGAAGCTATATGGCTCACGCTCCAGCAGTCAGAACCCGACGACTTTGTGGTAGCCACCGGCGAATCGCACAGTGTCCGGGAGTTCGTCCGGGAAGCCTTTACCAATGCCGGCTTTGACCTTGCCTGGCAGGGAAAGGGACTTGACGAGAAGGGTATTGACACCAAAACCGGCAAGACCCTGGTGGAAATCCATCCCGGCTATTTCCGCCCCACTGAAGTGGAGTCCCTGCGGGGCGATGCCACCAGGGCACGAGAAAAACTGGGGTGGCAGCCTAAAATGGGGTTCAGGGAACTGGTTAAGACAATGGTGGATGCCGATATGGAGCGAGAAAGGATGCTCCTTGAAGGCACCAGGGCGTTTAATGAAGTCTGGAGAACACATATCTAGGAGAAGTAGATGAAAGTAGCGGTAGCCGGAGGCTTTGGCTTCCTGGGTTCCAATATCGTCACGGTACTCGAAGAGCGCAACCACGAGCCCCTGCCCTTCAGTCGCCGGACGGGAGTTGATATCCGCAGCTTCGACCAGGTAAGCGAATTCCTTGCCCGGGAGAAACCGGAGGTAGTTATCAACAGCGCGGCGCACGTGGGGGGAATTGCCTATAACGCCCTGGCGCCGGTAGATGTCTATGAAGATAATCTCCTCATCGGGTTCAATCTGGTGCGAGCCTGTTACCGGAACGGCGTGAGGAAGCTGGTCAATATCATGCCCAACTGTACCTATCCCGGCGTGGCTGAGGTGTACCGTGAGGACGGGTGGTGGCAGGGGGAAATGCATGACACGGTGCTCACCTACGGCATGCCGCGGAAGGCATTCTGGGTGCAATGCTGGGCATACCGGCAGAAGTACGGCTTCAACAGCATTCACCTGGTGCTCCCCAACCTGTACGGGCCGGGAGACCACTTTGACCCCGTCCGTTCTCATGCCCTGGGCGCACTGATAAAGAAGATTGTCGATGCCAGGATGGCGGGCACTGCCACGGTGGAAATCTGGGGCACCGGGAACCCGGTACGGGAATGGGGATACGTTGCCGATGCCGCCGAGGGGATAGTCATTGCCATGGAAAAGCATGATGATATAGAGATACTGAACCTCGGTGAAGGTAAGGGCTACACCATACGGGAGATAGCCGAGATAATCAGAGAAGCCGTGGGCTGGCAGGGTGAGTTTGTCTTTGACACCACCCGTCCCGACGGTGCCCCCCGGAAAATACTCGAGGTGAGCCGGATGAAAACCCTTCTGGGCTGGGAGCCAAAGACGCCGATACGGGAGGGGATACCAAAAACGGTAGAGTGGTACATGCAGAACATTCTTCCCGGAGAGGCTAGAGGATGAGCCGGGTCATCGAAGCCAATGGGAAGCGACTGGCAATATATCTCCCGGCATCGTCATGGGGAAAGGGCCTGAGCTTCGTCTCCGAGGATAGTGACTTCCTCCAGGTGGGCGTATGGGGATATGACACGGGAACAACCCTCCCCCCGCACATCCACAACGAGGTGAAGCGGGAGATTACGAGAACGCAAGAGGTCCTGCTGGTAAGAAGCGGCAGGGTCGCCGCTACTATCTTTGATGAAGCGGGGAACCCTGTTGAACGACTCGAACTCGGTGCCGGTGATGTCCTTGTCCTGCTCAATGGCGGTCACGGCTACGAGATTCTTGAGGATGATACCCGGGTGCTGGAGGTAAAAAACGGACCATACCCCGGTGCCGAAATCGACCGGAGGCGGATTGAATGGCCGAAGTAACCCGCCGAATCAACCAGATGGAGCCGTGGATAGGGGAGGAAGAGAAAAGGGCCATGATGGAATACCTGGCTTCCGACGGGTGGCTCACTGAATTCAAAAAGACAAGGGAGTTTGAGACGCTGATTGCCGACTACACCGGCAGCCAACACGCCACGGTGGTCAGCAATGGTACGATAAGCCTGGTCATTGCCCTGATGGCGCTGGGCATTGGCAGCGGCGACGAAGTGATTGTGCCCGATTACACCATGATAGCCTCCGCCAATGCGGTGGCGCTGGTCGGGGCAAAGCCGGTATTGGTTGATATTGACCCGGCAAACCTGTGCCTCAATCTGGAAAAAGCGGAGGCAGCCATCACCCCCCGCACCAGAGCCATCATCTACGTCAGCCTTAACGGGCGCTCGCATGACATGAATGAGGTGGTCGCTCTCGCCGGGAAACACCATCTCCACCTCGTCGAAGACGCCGCCCAGTCGCTGGGCTCCCGGTTTCAGGGAAAGCACCTGGGCACTTTCGGTGCCATTGGCAGCTTCTCCTTCAGCGTCCCTAAAATTATAACCACCGGTCAGGGCGGCGCTCTGGTCACCGATGATGAACAGCTCTCCCATAAAATTTCCATGATAAAGGACTTCGGGCGTCCCCGGGGTGGTGTGGACTACCATGAAATCATGGGA
Organism: uncultured Dehalococcoidaceae bacterium; assembly: GCA_964468755.1. Classification (GTDB taxonomy): domain Bacteria; phylum Chloroflexota; class Dehalococcoidia; order Dehalococcoidales; family RBG-16-60-22; genus CAYXWH01. Next base: position 26,879 of record CAYXWH010000010.1, on the reverse strand, counting down.
CTCAACGCCAAATTCACTGACCTGCAGGCGGTTATCGGCATCGAGCAGATGAAGAAGCTGGCGTGGCGGGCACAACGGAAAAAAGAGATATACCGGCGCTACCGTGACCTTTTACAGAATATAGAGCCGATACGGCTTATACCGACCAGTCTGGAGGACTGCGCTCCCTGGTTTATTGATATTGTTGTCGAGGGAGAGGGGACCAGGGAGGCTCTAGCTAAATACCTGGATGGAAAAGGAATTGGCACCCGCCCGTTCTACCCCGCTATCCACACCCAGCCCCCCTATTCCGGGACAACGGGAGACTTCAGCGCCTCGGAGCACATCTCCCGCCATGGCTTGTGGCTGCCCTCGGCATCGAGCTTGAGCGATGACGATATAGACCGGATTTGCGCCGAAATTAACCGTTTTTTCATGGCGGATAGATGAACCTGTTGATTACCGGCAACACCATTGCGCTTAACAACGCAAGGAGAGCACCTGCCGGGCGGTGGACAGGGACATCAGCCAATGAAAGGTTACTGAAAGCAGCCACCAACAGACAGTGTGACAGGCAGATTGTTTATATATTGCAGTTAAAAATAAACGAGGTGTGAAAGATTGAAAATCATCTTGATTAATCCTCCCCCACTCTATCCAGACGGGTCACCAGTGCCTATTCAAATCCACCACCCTCCTCTGGGTCTGCTCAATATCGCTGCGGTACTGGAGAAAGCCGGGTTTAATGTCACCATATGTGATGCCTCAATTAAAAATATGAATTTCACGCAGATTCGCGATGAACTTAGCAAAGGTTATGACATCACCGGCATTACTACGCTTACTGCCACTCGTGAGTCGGCTTACCGGTGCACCACCATAGCCAAGGAAGTGAACCCGCAGTCAACCGTAGTCTTAGGTGGGCCTCACATAACCTTCATTTCTACCACTGCCCTGAAGATGCTGCCGGATGTAGACGTCGTGGTAACCGGTGAGGGAGAACAGACTTTTTTGGAACTGGTGCAAAGAATAGACGCCGGTCAAAGCTACCATGATATCAATGGAATTACCTTTAGGAATAACAGGTATGAAGCTGTGTCAAACCCGGAACGGGAAACAGTCAAGGACCTGGACTCGCTGCCTTTTCCTGCCTGGCACCTGGTGCCAATGAACAACTACTTTCGAGTATTTGCTGAAAAAGAATTCTCTATCCATAAGCCCTGTACCGTGGTCATGACCAGCCGGGGATGCCCGGGTAACTGCATCTTCTGCTCCAATCGGGCGATGTGGGGCCGAGGGGTACGCCGCCGAACCCCGGAAAACGTAATGGCTGAAATCAGGCTTCTGCATAGTGACTATGGAGTTAAGGATATCCACTTTCTTGATGATACGTTTACCTTCAACAAGGACTGGTGCCTGAGATTTTGCGATTTAATGATGAGAAGCAAGCTAGGTTTATCCTGGAGATGCCAGGGGCGGGTTGATACTGTCAACCGTGAACTGCTTACTACAATGAGAAAAGCCGGCTGCTATTTCATATGCTATGGTGTAGAAAGCAGTTCATCAAAAATGCAAAAAATCATGAAGAAAGGTATTACCGCCGAACAGGCTATTGAGGCAATAACACTGACCAACCAAACCGGCATGCTGGTTGGTGCCGATTTTATCCTCGGTCTCCCCGGTGAAGAGGCCGAGGACCGGGAGGAAACCTATGCTTTCATCAGGAAAGCTCCCCTGCATACCTTTACCCTCAATATACCCTGGATTTTCCCGGGAACAGCTTTGTACTATACTGCCTTGCAGGAGGGTAAAGTCGACGAAATGGACTGGTTTAGACCATCGCCACCAATGGAGAAACTCCCTGTCCAGATACTCCGCCCCTTCTATGTATGCGATAGCTTCGCCAGTGAAGATGAGGCACTGCGGACGCTCCAGCAAAAGACCAGCGAACTAACCACATACCGCTATCTCATCCGCCGAATAAAACTTGAGCGGCACCGATGGTTATCCCTACCCCATCTTAAGCGCCATGCTCCCCGGACAGTATTAACCATACTCAGACTCATCCTGAGGAAAATTAGATGGTCAATCTCTTCAAAACCGGCTTCCGGCGAAACGGGAAACAACCCATGAAAACGGTTATCATCAGGTCATGCCTGGAAACGCTTACTCCCCGGGCATTTAAGAATGCCCAGGGCCTGGCGGCGAGTGGCTATGATGTTGTCCTGCTTGCCTGGGACAGGAAGGCGAAAAGCCCGAAACGAGAAGTGAAAGACGGCTACCAGGCGAGAAGGTTCCGGTTCAGAGCACCCTATGGGCTAAAAGTGCTCATCTATCTGCCCGTCTGGTGGTGTTTTGAATTCCTGTGGCTGATGAATAACCGGTGGGATATCGTCCATGCCATGGACTTTGATACCCTGCCGCCGGCAATGCTGGCCGCCAGGCTCAAGAGGAAACCGGTGATTTATGAAATAGCCGATGTCTATGAAGACATGGTAGCCTTACCCTCACTTATAAGAAACATATCCATGTGGGTAGACAGGCTCTTTATATGCCTGGCAAGTGCGATAATTATTTCCGATGAAGCCCGGATAAAGGAGTTTGGCGGAATTCCCAACGACCGCATAACCGTTATCTATAACTCGCCGCCGGACCTTTTCCAGGAAGCGGGGACTCCAACCGGAACCGGTAATGAATTCACCCTGTTCTACTCGGGAGCGCTCCATGAAGAACGACAGGCGAATCTGGACAAGGTTGCCCGGGCTATCCAGGATATTGATGGCATAGCATTGGTAATCGCCGGTTACGGCAACCAAACAGGGCAAATGACGCAATGGGCTGCTGAAGCTCCGGGCAAGATTGAGTTTGCTGGCTATACCGATTACACCGAGACTTTACAGAGGACTATGGCCGCCGATGTTATCATTTCACTTTATGCCCCGGTTTTACTGAACACAAGGTATGCCAGCGCCAACAAGCTGTTTGAAGCCATGATGTGCGGCAAACCGGTTCTGGTAAGTAAAGGTACCGCGATGGCAGATATCGTCGAGAAAGAGCACTGTGGTCTGGCACTCGACCCGGATAATATCGATGAGATAAGAGAAGCAATAGCCAAACTGAGAGAGAACCCCGGACTGTACCAGCAGCTTGGTGCCAACGGTCGGAAAGCCTATGAACAACGATATAACTGGGCAACTATGAGGCAACGACTACTAAATCTTTACCAGGAGGTCGCCCGGTGAAGATTTGCCTGATAGCTCTTTACTCTCCATATGGTGACAATCCCTTCACTCGCCTGGCCGATATACTCAGTATTTTTAAACCGCTGACTGACGAGGTGGTTCTTATCGCACCAAATTTGCCCGAGACAGTGAAGCATTTTAATCGGGTACGCCCCATTAACATTAAACACACCAACCACCTCCACCGGATGCCAAGCAGGGTCTTGCGCCACCTGATGGTACAACTGACCATCTCCTGGCACCTGCTCAGGGTATCCCAACAGATTGACCTCGTTTTCTGGGGAATTAGTGCCCATATGTTGACTATTCCAATGCTTGTTACCAAGCTACTCAGGAAACAGACCGTATTATATCTCTCCTTCAAGAGCACCGAGGTATTAACCAGAGAATTTGGTGCCAAAGGCTTTTTGCTGCCTCGCATTTACCAGGTTTTAGAGAAAGTAAGCTATGCCCTATGTGATATTATTGTTGCCAACTCTACCGACATACTTGACCAGCCCCAGCTTATCAAATATAAACGCAAGGCTTACCCCGTGGCTTGCCCTATCCGTTTTATCGACACCAGCCTTTTCAAAATAACCAGGCCAATGACGCAGCGACCCAAACGGGTCGGTTTTATCGGCCGACTGAGCGAAGAAAAAGGAGTGCTAAACCTCATTAAAGCAATACCATTGGTTCTTGAGCAACACAATGACATTGAATTTAGCATCATCGGGGATGGCCGGCAAAGCGAGGAAATGAAGGAAACAATCGCGCGAGACCACCTGGCAAACCGGGTAAAAACCATCGGATGGCTGCCTCATGCCGAACTTCCACGCTACCTGAATGAGATGCAGCTCCTGGTATTACCGTCATTCACCGAGGGACTGCCCACCATAGCTCTGGAGGCAATGGCCTGTGGTACTCCGTTATTAGCCACGCCGGTTGGCGGCGTCCCGGAACTGATAACGGACGGGGAAACCGGATTTATCATGGCGGATAATTCCCCGCAGACCATTGCTCAGGGTATCATCCGTGCCCTGAGCTACCCCGGGCTTGAGGAGATAGTAAGCAACGCACATAGTCTCATCGACAAAGAATATATCTATGAAGCAACCGTAGAAAGGTTCAAAAAACTCTTTGCTCAGTTAAACATGGTTTAGAATATTATGTTCAGAACCCCCGTCTCTTCCAGTACCGGTGACCTTATTCAGAACCGGGAACAAGCCTGAAGAACCTTATTCCGAATAGTACCCTCAGCGCTGTACGCACCAGCTACAGGAAAGTTCATTCCCCGAGCACGTAGACACCCTCATGCACCTCCACCAGGTCCGGGTTATGGCATTCGCCTTGAGTATACACAATGGTAATCCCGTTCTCCCGTAAGAAGGCGGTATCCCGGCAGCCCTGGGTCAGGAACTTGCTGGCGGACTGGTCTTCTACCGTAGGCGAGGCATGCATCCAGGTATAGACATGCTTCCCGGTAAGCGCGGAAAATGAGGCGGCTTTGGCCGGTTCAAGAAGCGCTTTCGAATGCTCTTCACCTATGTTTTCACTGACCCAGACGAAGGTCTCATAGTCCTGCCGGTCAATCAGCCGGTAATACCGGGTATCCTGGCGGTCCGGGATGGCAATCGCCAGAACCACCGCAACCAGAACCAGGCATAACGCTTTGCCGATATTCCGGGTAATCACCGGCCGGTTACACCACGCAACAAGGCTCGCCGGCAGGCTGAAATTCTTAATCACCATCAGTCCGGCGCCGGCAACTATACCCACCAGTAGCATCATAAATATCAGGCCACGCTCATACATAATGGATATCCCATAGTGGAAGGTATAAAAGGTGACCAGCATTGCCAGTAGCGCCAGCAAACCAAGCACCAGGCCATAATTGCTCCGGCCACCCCGCATCGCCAGCCAGAACGTGCCCAGCAGGCAAAGCGCCATGGGGATATACCCGTAAGTCTTGATAACCAACGGGAAGTCCACGTACTCGGGAAGCACCTGGGCAGCCAGTAGCCCTTTCGCCGTCGGCAGCAGCATACCGAATATCCAGGGGAAGGGCGCCAGAAAGGGAATAAGCAAGGCCAGAAAGATGCCCAGGCTGTGCCTGAAGTTACCTTTCACATTAATAAGCAGGTAAGGGATAAGGATAATGACCAGGCAGATAGCCGAAGGGGCATGGATAGCCACCAGAAAGCACGTAAAAATACCGAGCACCACGTAGCTCCAGATACCTTTGGTATAAAAGGCGAGCAGGAGAGACAGGGGAATAAAGAGCATCCCCATAGCCACCGGGACCAGAAAGGCAGGACCCAGGATACCTATCGTTGTCGGTATCAAACAGGTAAAAAGGGCAGCCTCCCAGCCGAATCCCCGCCGCTGCGCCAGAGCATAGGTCGAAAGTATGGTAATGATAAATATAATACCGGGGAAATACCGGAAAATGGTGAGCCAGGAAATGCCGGAAATCTGGTGGAATATCCCCCAGAACAACTGGAAGCCCAGCTCCAGGTTGGAACTGAGTCCCCTGACAGCCAGCCCGAAAAAGGGCTCGGTATAGGTGGTGCTGCCCGCCCTGATAATTGCCTCGGCGTTAGCCAGGTGTATCCAGTCGTCAATATGCACCGGGTAGGCATAACTCTGGTGGGGAATGAAGGCGATATAAAAAGCCAGCCCCATTAGCGGCAGCAACAGGAAACTATCCCGGGGCAGCCGCGGCGTATCGCTCGGCTCCATAGACTATTTCCTTATTCGGCTATTCACCAATAAACTCAAATATTTTTACCTCTGGTATGCTGCCACCAGCCGGCTGCCCGACCACATAGTCGGAACTATGAACAAGCTCAAAGTCGGTCACGGCTTCCAGAGGCACCGGACTGACGAACTGGTCATTACCGACAATGCGGCAACTGTCGGGTTCCTGGCTGTTGATAAATTCCAGGGCTTCGCTGTAATCGGCGAAGGTATTGATGTCAGTTATCTGTTTAAAGGATTGGCCCTTGCTGCTTACCTTCTCCTCGTAGGAAATGACCGGTATTATTTCCGGGGTTACCGCTTTGCCATCGAAGTTATACAGGCGGGCACAGAGCGATTGGTAATACCCGGGATGAAAGACGTTTACCGGCACCAGTTTACCCTCATAGGAAACGTAGTATTGCCCGACAAATTCGTTGATGTCTTTACCTGCCCAGAGGGCAATCGCCCAGAATTTGCTGGTGGTGGTCATATGGTCAAGTATAACGTAAGATGAACGCCAGTCCTGAATAATTTCTCGGGCAGGCGCTTCGTCCTGAGACAACAGGAAATGGGCGGTCAGGGTAAGCGCCGCTACATTCTGCCCCGGAGTGGCAGCGGGCAAACGATGGGCGATACGGGAAACCCAGTACCCGTAGTCCCACCAGGACACTACTCCATAGGCAGACTCGGGATAGTCATAATCATTTCTCAGGTATCTCACCCACTCCCTCAGCTTATCAACACTGGCGCCCTCGCCGGGTCGGCCCATCGTCCGCGGCGGAGGCGGCTCGTAGAGCCGATAATACGCACCGGGGTCACCGAAGGGTTCCGGCGTGTTTTCCCTCATCCATACCAGTGAACTCTGCCAGGCATCAGAGGGAGCAAAACGCGCCTTGCTGGCTACCGCCATCGCCGCCGTTATATTAAGGATATAGACAAATACGATGACAATGATTACCGCCAGGGGAATAAAGTAATAGCGTAGCGGGCTGCTCTCGTTTCTGTGCTTTTTCAATCCGGTTTCCCTGGCTCCGGTGACCGGAAGCATTCTCAGCGACTCAACTATTTGCCGCCTGAAGAGAGCCGTTTCCACCCGGCTGGTAAGCCAGTCGGTTAACAGCCTCACCAATTGCAAGAACTGCCAGGCGAAGTATCCGGTAAGCAATGCCACATTAACCGCGAAATAGTAGGCGAAACGGCGCTGCCCGAGGGTAGCCGCCAGTATCACCACGCTCCACACCAGTAACAGGTTCCATTCGGCAGGACCACGCTTGACCGCCAGATAAATCAAAACAGCCAGAGTAATAAAGCTGAAGAAAAACCCGGTGTTGTAGTTGCCCCAGGCAACGGCAATGGAAAAATTACCCTGCGGTGAAAGGAGGGGCTGCATCTCAAGAGTGGCCTCCGCCATAGCACCCGTCGGGGCAAAGATACTGAACTGGCTTGCCATTATCCGGAACAGCGAAGGGTTAATGGCGTAAAATACCGCTACCCCCACCACCCCCAGACCGAGCAGCGTCAGCGGATAATAGACGGGCCTTACTCCCCTTATAGTCGCCAGCCGGGAGACACCGGTCAACACCAGCACCATGAGCAAGGCGATATAAATCGAGGCCAGAGCAAAGCCACCTGCGGAAAATGGCAGGAATAGTAACAGGGCGATTAAGAAAAGGAGAATGCCGGTAATGCCCAGATAATCGGTGGACTGCCCCCTCAAGTGGTCAACAATAAACTGGATTACAAAATAAAGGGCAAGAATAAAGACAAACAGCAGCGACCCTACCCAGGTGATAAGATAGATTCCCAGGAAGACCCCGGCGAGCAGGGCGTAAACGAGCGGCCTGGTGCTCGCCGCCCAATCCCGCTGCCAGAGATGGTTATAGGTCAATCCATTTTGTCTGGCCGATTTAATTGCCAGGATGAGAAAGAGCACCGCTACCGTGCTAAAGAGGACCTCGGCAATATGCTGGTCGGTAAAGCCGAGGATAGAACGTCCCATAAACTCACCGGGCAGTATGGCGATGAGAGCCGCCGCGAGCAGACCAACCCAGCGATTAAACAGCGCCCTGCCGATGAAGAAAACCGGGATAACCACTAAAGCGCCGAGGATAGCCGGGAAATAGACACCGACAACGTCTATCAAATGCTGGCTCGGTGAGCCCAACCCGATTACCCAGATAATCCCGCTTAGCAGCCAGTTAAAGAAGTGGGTACTGCCCAGTTTCTGCAAGCCCGGATACATAAGGTAGGGGTCAAAGGCGGTGAGGTGAGGGAAATTGTGCACGATGGTATCAACAATTCGCATCTGGAAATAGGCATCAACCCCGGTGAATTTTATCCCCTCGCTGGTGAATACCTGGTCATACGGGAAATAGACCCTTAAGGAGAGAGCGACGCCGAAGCAAACGGTGAGTAATATACCAACCAGCAACTTCAAGGAAACTTTATTAGAACCCATCTTTCTCATTCACGGGCCAGGTCGCAACCGTTCCGGCATGCTGACCCCATATCTCCTTACCGCCCAATAGCGACTTCAACACGCTCCACAAAAAATTAGGAGACAAGCAATTGCTTATAGATGCTACGACTGCTTGCCTCCTTCCTTTGTGCCGATTATATGCCAAGTTCCCGGAGATTTCAAGCGCCAGCCAGCATATCCAGAGAACTGGGCAGTCCCTCTCGCTTACCGGTCGAGCAATCCGGTATATTCGCACATGGGTAAACAGAGCAGCAATCCTTTCAGGAATAAACCGGGTCACATAAATTTTATAAAATACCGCCGGATAATTAACCATGTTTGACAGGCCGCCGTGATTTGGTTATCTTTAGCTTGGCTGGAAAACTGGCCTGGCAAGGCGGTACCAAACCTTGATAGCCAAGGCATAGAACCCCAAAAGATAACCGGCAAGGAGGGCTCAAGCATGGACTGGAAAATGAAGAAATATCCAGCGGATGATGCTGGCATAACACAGCCCTGCTCAAAATCCATGGTGGTGGGCAATTTTATCTTCAGCTCCGGCATGGACGGTGCAGACCCAAAGACAGGTACCGTTACCTCCAGCGACGTTGCCGAACAGACAACCATAGCGCTGGGTAAAATTGGGGAGGCGCTTGGTGAGGCCGGGGGGAGCATGGAGAACATCGTCAGGACAATTATCTTTCTCCGTAACATGGAGGACTCCCCGCGGGTGCGGGAGGCGGAGCAGGGGTTCTATCACCAGCATGCTCCGCTCCTGGTAGACGAACCACCAGCCAGCCGGATTATCCAGTCCCATGCACTGCTCAGACCGGGAGCCCGGGTAGAGATAGATGTCATCGGTGTAATTTCCCGGGATGTTTCCGGCTGGGAGGTAAAGAAATATCCGCTATACCATGCCGGCGTGAAACAGCCGTACTCCAGGTGCTCGGTAGCGGGAAACCTTATTTTCTGCTCCGGCATGGACGGCAGAAACCTGCAGACGGGAAAGATCCTCTCAAATGATGTGGGCGGTCAGATGAACACGGCTCTGGATAACATCAAGGGTGCCCTGAGAGAAGCCGGGGCAACCATGGATAATATCGTCGAGACCGTTATCCTTCTCCGGGACTTGAAGGATTATGCGTGTATGCGGGAGACGGAGTCGGAATACTATCAAAACCATGCCTGCCTTCTGGTGGATGAGCCACCGGCGAGCACCTTTATCCAGCCGGCTTCTCTAGCCAGTCCCGAGTGTCTGGTAGAAGTGCAGGCAACAGCCGTAGTTGCCAAGGATGCGCCTGGCTGGAAGACGCGGAAATACCCCGAGTATTGCCAGGGAAAGAGACAGGTTATCCCATGGGTACCGGCCGGGTGGCCTCATACCTCCAAAGCAGTGGTGGTGGGCAATTTGATTATAGGCTCCGGCGCGGCAGCCCGAACCCCGAAGAGCTCGGAGACAATCGGCCATGAGATAACCGAGCAGGTCAAGGTGACCCTGGGCGTTATCAAGGACCGGCTGGAAGATGCCGGTGGCTCTATGGATGATGTCGTCAAGAACTTCATTCTTCTCAAGGACATAAAGGATTACCCGCTCATGCGCCAGGCAGAACGAGAGTTCTATACACAGCACGCCCCACGCCTGCTGGAAGCGCCGCCGGTGAGCACGGTCATCCAGCCGTACAGCCTGGCGCGTCCCGATTACCTCGTTGAGATCGATGTACTCGGTGTTATCTCCAGATAAGGAGTCCGGCGGGAAATGCCAGCAGATAAGCAAACCTACTGTTGGATTGGCCGACTATATGAATGCTGATTCCTTTATTTCAACGCGACGGCGAAACCGCTCAAGGCTGACCGGCGTCATGTCCGGCGATACCCTTCTCCCCAGGATTACGTCAGCTATAATTCTGCCTACCGCCGGGGAGTGCATGAAGCCGTGGCCGCTGAAGCCACAGGCGAGGTACAGGCCCGGTATCCCCGGCGCTTCCCCCATTATTGCCATACAGTCGGGGGTATCGGCATGAAGTCCCGCCTGACCCCGCATAATGCCGAGGTCGCTGAGGCAGGGTAATCTATGGCAGGCCACCGGCGCCAGAGAATCGGCAAAGAAGTCCCAGTCCACCGTGGCAGCCAACCCCTCCGGTTCATCAGGATTACGCATGCCAAATACAAGACACTGACCTTCCCGGCGAAACCAGAAGCCATTATGAAAATCGACCACCATGGGCAGGGTTCCCCGGGCAATGGCGGAAGCCCCGGGATGGTCAGCCAGCGGCCCGGTGATGAAGAGATGACGTCGTGACGGGCGGACGGGAATAGCCAGTCCCGCCATTCGCCCCACGATTCCAGCGTATGGCCCGGCGGCATTAACCACTACCGGCGCCTCAAGCCTGCCCCTGTTGGTAAGCACCCCGGCTACTCTGTCACCGCTGAACTCAATACCGGTAACCTCAATCTCTTCACGGATTTTCACGCCAAGCCTTCTCGCCGCAGCGGCGAAGCCGGATACCACTGAATAGGGGTCGGCGTAACCGTCAGTGGGACAGTAGGTCGCTCCGAGGACGTCCGCAACAGCCAGTCCGGGAACAAGCTCCATTACCTCCCGGGGCGAAATCAGGTCTACTTTGAGCCCCGCTTCCCTCTGCCGGTTAACGTTCCGGCGAAAGGTGTCAAGCTCATCTTCAGAAGTCGCCAGCATCAGGTAGCCGTGCTGACGAAAGTCAGCCGGATGTCCGGTCTCCTCCGCAAAGTGCTCAAAGAACCGAACACTCTCCATGGAGAGCCCGATATTTATTTCCGTGGCAAACTGCTGCCGTATTCCCCCCGGACACCGTTCCGTAGACCCTGAGCCAATACAGTCCTTTTCCAGGACCAGCACATCCCGGCACCCGCACTTGCCCAGGTGATAGGCAATGCTGGTGCCGATTACTCCCGCGCCAATAATGATAATCTCAGGCATGTTCCGCCGATACTACAGGAAATTCCCACCTGAATGGTAAATCCCTATTTCTTCAGCACTTCATACAGGCGAGCGACATTCATACGCTGTACTACCGGTGCCATCGCCTCAGCCCCTTTCCCCATAGGGTACCGGTCAATGAGCGAGACCTTTTTCTGGGCTTCCTCCAGAGTCATTCCCTGGTCAATTGCCGCCGCGACCGCATCAATCCACTCTTGAATAAAGGCACGCATTTCCGGCAGGTATGTTCGGTCACAGATGCTGCCGTGACCGGGAACCAGAACATCAGCCTCCAGTTCCTGAATTTGCCGGAGTGAATCCAGCCAGGCAAAGGGAAGCGCCTCAAGGAGGAAGGCCTGCACCCGGCAAAAGACATTGTCCGAGGTGAACACCACCTTTTCTTCCGGGATATATACCGCTACTTCATACGGGGTGTGCCCGGGGAAATTAATGAGCTGAAACGAGTGCTCACCAAGGTAGAGGGTCAACCGGTCGGTGAGGGTGATGGTGGGAGGGCGGAGACGGAACCCTTCGGGAAGGGGAAGGCCATCCGGGGCGGTTCGTGCCATGTGCCTGGTGAGCTCTTCGATTGATGTTGCCAGGATTGCCTGCCTGGTGCCCTCATGGGCAACCACGATGCCATCGAAGAAGTAACTCCCGGTAAAATGGTCACCGTGCGGCTCGGTAATTATCACATAACGAACCGGGCCAAACTTCGCTACCTCATCCCGCCACCGGAGCGCATCCGCCGGCATCTGCGGGGTGTCAATCATCACCACCCCCTCGGAAGTAACCACGAAGCCGGTATTGCACCCCCTGAATCCGGTTTCAGCATAGACAGTGTCAGTTATCTTTTCCACCGTTCCCCTCTCAACTATATAGACTCATGAGCCAGTCGGTAGAGGGTATTATAGCAGCCGCGATACCGCGGTTCAAAATCTGTCCCGGCATAACCGGAAAGGAGAGAAGCCGCCGGCAAACGCTACTTGATATCAGCGTGATAACTCTGGAGAGCTTTAACCACCGTCTTACCCTGATGATAGGCGGCAATCCCCCTGGCAGCGGCATTGGCGGCTGCCAGTGTGGTAATATAGGGCACCTTATACTGGATGGCTGCCTTGCGAATGTAGGAATCATCATACTGGCTCAGCTTGCCGCTGGGGGTATTGATGACCAGCTGTATTTCACCGTTCTTTATGGCATCGACAATGTTGGGGCGTCCCTCGTGCATCTTCAGAATCAAATCAGCCGCGATGTCCCGACCTGTCAGAAACTGATGCGTGCCCTCGGTCGCTTTGATTTTAAAGCCAAGCTCCTGAAACTGCCGGCCGATTTCAAGTACCGCCGGGCGGTCTCTATCGGAAACGGTAATGAGGGCGGTACCCCCGGTGGGCAACAACTGCTGTGCCGCCTCCTCAGCCTTGAAATAGGCAAGGCCAAACGAATCGGAGATACCGAGCACCTCACCGGTGGAGCGCATCTCCGGTCCGAGAATCGGGTCAACCTCCGGGAACATGTTGAACGGGAAAACCGCCTCCTTGACCCCGAAGTGGGGTATTTTTTGCTGCCGGATATCAAGCTCGCTGAGCTGCTTACCAAGCATGAGCCGGGTGGCAACGTGAGCCATGGAGATAGCACAGACCTTTGACACCAGTGGCACCGTCCGCGAGGCGCGCGGGTTCGCTTCCAGCACGTAGACCACGTCACTGGCAATAGCATACTGCATATTCATCAGGCCGATGACATTCAGTTCCCGGGCAATCCGGCTGGTGTATTCATTTATGGTGTCAATATGCTGCTGAGCCAGGCTCACCGGCGGGATGACACACGCGGAATCACCGGAATGGACGCCGGCTAACTCAATATGCTCCATAACCGCGGGGACAAATGCGCTTTGCCCATCGGCGATAGCATCAGCCTCGGCTTCAATAGCGTTCTCCAGGAACTTGTCAATGAGAATCGGCCGGTCCGGTGTTACCCCCACCGCCGCCGTAACGTACCGCCTGAGCATTTCCTCGTCGTAGACTACTTCCATGCCGCGTCCGCCGAGCACATACGAGGGGCGTACTATCAACGGATACCCGATTCGCTCGGCAATGCGCATCGCCTGCTCCAGATTAACCGCCATATCCGACTCGGGCATCGGTATATCCAGCTTGCGCATCATCTGCCGGAAGCGGTCCCGGTCTTCAGCAAGGTCAATGGTTTCCGGTGAGGTACCCAGGATTCGCACCCCGGCGTCAGCCAAGTCGCTGGCAATATTGAGGGGGGTCTGCCCGCCAAACTGGACAATAATTCCCTCCGGCTGTTCCTTTTCATAGATACTCAGTACATCTTCCACGGTTAGCGGTTCAAAATAAAGCTTATCCGAGGTATCATAATCCGTTGATACCGTTTCCGGATTGCAATTCACCATGATGGTCTCATACCCTTCATCACGCAGGGCAAAGGCAGCATGGACACAGCAGTAGTCAAACTCAATACCCTGACCGATCCGGTTCGGTCCACCACCCAGCACCATAACCTTTTTGCGCTTACTGGTGGTAGTCCTGTCCGGCGCGTTATACGTTGAAAAATAGTACGCCGCATTGTCCACGCCGCTGACCGGTACCGGCTCCCAGCCTTCCACTACCCCCAGAGCCAGGCGCCTCTGCCGAATATCCGGCTCGGCAATGCCCAGAAGCTGCGATAAATAGCGGTCGGCAAAGCCATCCCGCTTGGCCTGCGCCAGCAACTCATCGGGTAATGGCTTGCCCCGGTACTGCAGAATCTGCTCCTCGAGTTCGACAAGCTCTTTCATCTGAGTGATAAACCAGGGTTTAATGTGCGTCTTCTCATGAAGTTGCTCCACACTGGCACCCTTACGAAGCGCCTCATACATGACGAACTGACGCTCACTGGTCGCCTGGCTGAGCAGCTCCAGAAGCTCATCCAGTGACCTTTCCTGGAAATCCATGGCAAAGCCGAGCCCGTAACGCCCGGTCTCCAGGGAACGGATTGCCTTCTGGAAAGCCTCTTTGTAGGTCTTGCCGATACTCATCACCTCGCCCACGGCGCGCATCTGGGTGCCGAGTTTGTCCTCAGCATCCTGGAATTTCTCGAAAGCCCACCGGGCGAATTTCACCACCACATAGTCGCCGGATGGGGTATACTTGTCCAGAGTACCTTCCCGCCAGTACGGAATCTCGTCCAGGGTCAGGCCGGCGGCCAGTTTGGCTGAAATCAGCGCGATGGGGAAACCGGTTGCCTTGGAGGCTAGCGCCGATGAGCGCGATGTCCGGGGATTAATCTCGATAACTACCACCCGGCCCGTTTTGGGGTCGTGAGCAAACTGGATATTGGTGCCCCCGATGACCCGTATTGACTCCACAATCCGGTATGCATAGTCCTGGAGGCGCTGCTGGAGTTCGGCATCAATGGTGAGCATGGGCGCCGTGCAAAAAGAGTCACCGGTATGTACCCCCATAGCATCCACGTTTTCAATGAAACAGACGGTAATCATCCGGTTCTTGGCATCACGCACCACTTCCAGCTCCAGCTCTTCCCAGCCCAGGACCGACTCCTCAATGAGCACCTGGCCTATCAGGCTGGCGGATATACCCCGGCTGGTGACGGTGCGTAGCTCTTCCACGTTGTAGACGAGTCCGCCGCCGGTCCCGCCGAGGCAATAGGCGGGGCGGACGACCACCGGATAGCCAAGCGATGCCGCGACCTTTTCCGCCTCTTCGACGGTATACACGGCTTCACTCCGCGGCGTCTCAATATCCAGGCTGTCCATCGTCTCCTTGAACAGGGTGCGGTCCTCGCCGCGCATGATGGCATCAACCTCAACGCCAATGACTTTAACCCCGTACCGGTCAAGGACGCCGGAGCGCGCCAGTTCCGCGCTGAGATTGAGCCCGGTCTGACCACCCAGGTTGGGCAGCAGGGCATCCGGTCGTTCTTTGGCAATGATCTGGGTAACGGCTTCCAGATTGAGTGGCTCAATATAGGTGGCATCAGCCGTAGCGGGGTCAGTCATGATGGTTGCCGGGTTTGAGTTCACCAGCACGATCTCATAACCCAGCGCGCGGAGCGCTTTACACGCCTGGGTCCCCGAGTAGTCAAATTCACAGGCCTGGCCAATGACAATAGGCCCGGAGCCAATAATCATTACCTTGTGAATGTCGTTTCTTCTTGGCATATAGACTCCTTTCACCTGTGTTTGTCTATGTGTATCTATCCAACCATTAACCGGAACAAGTAATCTCAGCTACTACCCTGAAGCTCCCGCTCACTACCTTACTATTCCATTATAGCTATTCGAGAAAGTGCATTCAATTTTCGGTACGATTGATTCCCGTCATGTCCACAGCCGCACCCCGGGCATAGATTGACAGTAAAAGCATGGTAACCTATACTAACGTGAATGCCAGGAAAGGAGCGGCATGAAAATCAAGGCAAACGGAATCTCGATAAACTGTGAAGTATGCGGCAGCGGTAAGTGGCTGACCCTCATTCACGGATTCGGCGACAACCTGGAGGCGTGGTGGTACCAGTTGGCAGCATTCTCCCGGCATTATCGCGTCCTCACCTATGATGTCCGGGGACATGGCCAGACGGAGACACCCGATGAAGAATATACCATGGAAACCGGAGCCAGGGACCTGTATGAGTTACTGAAAGCCCTGGGCGTGGCGGAAACCTGTGTCCTGGGCTATTCCATGGGTGGACGGCTCGCCATAGAGCTTGCCTTAGCCCACCCCGGGGTGGTGAAAGCCCTGGTCATAGCCAACAGCCCGGTGGCACCTGTCCGGCAGACCCAGGAGGAACTGAAGGAGAGAATGCAGGTCCAGCAGCGGTGGATGGAAGCCATTGAGCGGTACGGACTTGAGTCGGTCATGGACGAGATGACGACGGCGATGTTTTGTCCGGGCTGGCCGGAGCAGAACCCGGAAACGTTCGCCTACTACAAGGGGTTGCGGCTGAAGAATAATCCCGGAGCGCTGGTTACCGTAATGAGGGCGGGGTTTCGCGGGGAACCGTCCCTCCCCAAAGTGGGCGCACTTGCCTGCCCAACCCTCATTATCGCCGGCGAGCATGATAACCTGATGGGGACGGAAACGGCGCGCGTGGGCCAGGCAACCATCCCCGATGCCAGGCTGAAAGTCATGGCGACGGGACACGCTTCGGCGATAGAGAAGCCCGAAGAATTCAACGCTGCCGTGCTGGAATTCCTGAGTCAAGTGACCGATTAAGCGCTTCCACTATGAACGGTAATAAATGGCAAACGCTGCACTATCAACCACGCTGCGTGCCTGACCCAGCCAGCCCCTGATAAATCCGGGCTATTTTACACCCACCGCTATATTTGAACACGACCGCCAGGGTTACTATAATGAAGGTAATGACTGGTGAGGTAAACAGATGACGGTAGATAACAATTCCCCTGAGATTGACGAAGGTCGCGACTACCTCGGGTACCGGGAAGCGCTCAACCTGGTCTATTCCGGTATATGTCCGGTTGGCACCGAGGAGATACCCATCGAACACGCCGTCGGCCGCATAATCGCCGAAGACGCAGCGGCTGTAGTGGATAACCCCTTAAGTGACGTATCGTTCAAGGACGGCTTTGCGGTGAAGTCCGAAGATGTTGACCTTGCTTCACCACAGCATACCGTCCGCCTTCGGGTTATCGGGTCCGGGTTCGCCGGCTCACCATTTAAAGGAACCGTAGCGGCAGGTAGCGCGGTGAAGATTTGCTCCGGCTCACCGATTCCACCGGGCGCTGATGCCGTGGTCTCCGGTGAGTTCTGTGAAGAGGTAGCCTCAGAGGTGTATGTGAGCGCCAACGCGGAAAAAGGGAGAAATGTTCTGCATGCCGGCGAAGATGTAAAGTCCGGGGCAATCATCGCCGGGAAGGATACGGTGCTTTTACCCGGTACCCTGGGACTGATGGCGGCCGCCGGTATCACCCGCACACCCGTCTACCGCCGCCCGAAGGCAGCCGTCATCGCGGTAGGCGATGAGGTGGTCGCTCCGGGGGAGCACCTGCGTACCGGCCAGCTCTACGCCAGCAATCTGGTCACCATAAGCGCCTGGCTGACCGGCTTCGGCATTACCCATACCACCGCGGTAATCGGAGACAATCAGGAAGCCATTCAACGAGAGATCAGGGACCTTCTGTCCGGCACCGATACCATCCTCACCAGCGGCGGCGCCTGGGGAAGCGAACGCGACCTGGTCGTGGGTACCCTTGAAACGCTGGGCTGGCACAAGATATTCCACCATGTCCGGATGGGGCCGGGCAAAGGTATCGCCTTCGGGATATGGGAAGGCAAGCCGGTATTCTGCCTGCCGGGCGGCCCCGCCAGCAACGAGATGGCTTTTCTTCAATTTGCCCTTCCCGGACTTATGCGTCTCGGCGGTCAACTCACCCACCCGCTACGTACCGCACGGGCAAAGCTCACCGAGACCCTCACCAGTCGCCACCTGGCATGGACCGAATTCAAAGATGCCACCCTGTCCCGTGACTCCGCCGGTAACTATATGGTGACACCGTACCAGCATAAGAGCCGGTTACAGTCCATTGCCACCGCGACCTGTCTCATCTGCATACCGGAAGGCACTGAATCCCTGCAGGCTGGTGAGGTGGTTACCGTTCAGCTGCTGGCACCACCGGACCATGTATCGCCAGGTACCGGTCACCACTACGGAAGCCAGCAGTAATCCGCGGCAACCCCGCCCGCTTGACAATATCCCCCCGTTGGTCTAACTTCTATGCAGGAGCACATCAGGGGGTGGTAATAATGCGACGGAAGGACGAAACGCTCCGGGCAATAGACAGCGGTCTGGGCTTTAACATCACCCTGCAAGATATCATCAACGCGGTCGAAGACGACGTCATGGTCGTCGACAGTGACTACCGGATACGGTTCGTCAATGAAGCCGCCCGTCGCCGGATTCAACGAACATCGGAGTCACCCATAGGGAAACTTTGCTACAGCACCCTCTACGGGAGAGAGAAGCCGTGCAGTGCCCCCCTGTGGCAATGCCCCCTCAGACAGGTCCTGCAGGGTGACCATTTTTCCACCACCATTCATCCCGCACCCGATGCCCCGACCGATACCTACCTCAAGATAACCGCTTATCCCATCCACGATAACCACGGTACTACCAGGGCGATGGTAGAACTGAAGAGAAACGTCACCGCAGAGAAAGAGCTGGAGACCCAAATCCTCAGACGGCACCACCAGCTGCTGGCATTGAGTCATATATCCAGCGCGGTGAGCGGGCCGCGGGACCTGGATACCATTTTGCGGATTGCCCTGGACAACGTGCTGGAAATAATCAGCGGTGCTGTCGGCGGGATTCTCCTTCTTGATGAGCAGACACAGACACTCTCCTACCGTGTCTATCACGGTCTATCCCCCAAATACGCCGAGGACAGGCGGATAGCCCTGGGGAAAGGCATCGCCGGCAGGGTTGCCAGTACCGGTTCACCGGTACTGGTGGAGGATGTCTCCAAGGACGCGCGGGTCACCCGGCCCGACCTGGTCAGTGCCGAAGGACTGAGGGGGTTTGTCAGTATCCCGCTTAAATCCAAGGAAAAGGTAGTCGGGGTAATGAATATCGCCAGCCACATAGCCAGGCGCTTTGGTGCCGATGACCTTTCCCTGCTCAACTCGATTGGCGACTACCTCGGCACAACCATCGAGCAGGCGAGACTGAACGAACGGCTGGCCAGGATAGGAGAACGGTACAAAGCCCTCTTGCAGCATGCGCTGACCGCCCAGGAACAGGAGCGAAAACGGATAGCTCGGGAACTCCATGACGAGACCGCACAGTCGCTTACCAGCCTGAGCCTGAGTTTGAAGGCGCTTATCGCCATGGCTGAGATGAAGGGCATCGGCGACACTGAATTCATGCAGAAGCTCCAGACGACACAGTCCTACGCCGTCCATGCCGGTAATGAAATCGTGAAAATCATGAAGGAATTGCGCCCCACCCTGCTTGATGAACTGGGCATGCCGGCGGCAATACATCGCTATGCCAGGGACACCCTCCAGACGCAGGGCATTAACCTGGATACCGATTTTACCGGTACCGACCAGCGCTTCGAACCCGAGGTTGAAGTTACCCTGTTCCGGGTTGCCCAGGGGCTTATCGGTAATATCCTGGAGCACGCTGATGCCAGGAATGTCCACATCACGCTGCGCTGCGATTCCAATGAGTGCGCCCTCCACGTCGAGGATGACGGCCGGGGGTTCGATGTCAGCAAGCTGACCAAAGTGGAGCCCAACGGCCGGGGCGCCGGCTTGTTCACCATGAGAGAGAGAATCAGCCTGCTTGGCGGCAAGGGATATGTCGAGTCCACGCCGGGGCAGGGAACCAGGGTTACCGTGAATGTTCCACTGGCGAGAAACGTGGCTGATGAAGAAGATAAGGGTACTCATAGTTGACGACCATACACTGGTACGGGACGGCATCCGCGCCTTGCTATCCCTGGTAGCCGACGTGGAGGTGGTCGGTGAGGCCGCCAACGGCAAGGAAGCTCTGGAACAGGTAAAGGAACTGGCTCCCGATGTGGTACTCATGGACCTATCCATGCCCATCATGGGCGGGCTGGAAGCGACCCGCCGGATACGCAAGGAATTCCCGAGAACACGGGTGCTGGCGCTTACCCAGTACGACGATAGTGAATACGTTATTCCTCTCATTGAGGCCGGCGCCTGCGGTTTCGTGACCAAGATGGTCGCCTTCTCCGAGCTCGCCACGGCGATCCAGACCGCCTACCGGGGGGACTCCTTTTTATCTCCTTCAGCAGCATCAGCCCTCGTTGAGGAGTACCAGCAGAAAACCAGCAGCGAAGGCGATAAAGACCCTTACCAGCAACTCACCGACCGCGAACGGGAGGTGCTCAAGCTGGTCGCCGAGGGGCATACCGCCCGGGAAATAGCTGACATGCTGGTGGTCAGCCCCAAGACAGTGGAATGGTATAAAACAAGCCTGATGAACAAGCTCAATATCCACAATAAGACCGACCTCATCAAATACGCCATACGCAAACGAGTGATAAACCTCTAGCCTTCCGGTGACCGTCTGCCCCGCTTTACGCCCTCGCCTGGTGCTGTCCGGTATATTCCCCGTAAATATACCCGTGTTTTCCCCGGTTATCTTCCCTGAGGGAATTTACTATACATCCCGGTATTTTTCCTATTGCCTCACTGCAATTAACGCTTACTATATAGGTATATTCTGAAATGAAGGAGAGGCTGATGCATTCACCCCGGAGTGAGACGGAGCATTCCCTTGACCGGCGGGCGGAGAAATATCTTGACCACAGCCTCATCCCCCCCTGCCAGGCTGCCTGCCCCCTGGGCATGGACGTAAGGGAATACGTGGACCTGGTAGCCCAGGGCAGGATTATGGAAGCGTTACAGGTCATCAGGAGTGATAACCCTTTTCCCTCCATCTGCGCCTACGTCTGCACTCACCCCTGCGAGGAAGCCTGCCGGCGAGGCCAGGTAGATAAACCGGTCGCTATCCGGGCATTGAAACGGTTCGCCGTGGAATTCGGTGGCGACCGCATGATACAGGCAGACGCCGAGACCACACAGTCGGAAAAGGTTGCTATCGTCGGCTCCGGTCCGGCGGGGATGGCATGCGCCTACTATCTGCGAACATTCGGGTATCCGGTAACCATTTTTGAAGCCCATTCCGAGCTGGGTGGCATGCTGCGCGCCGGTATTCCGCAGTACCGCCTCCCCCGGGACGTGCTGGACACCGAATTTCGCAGGCTCACCCGGATGGGGGTCGAAGTCCGAACGGATACCCGGGTGGTATCTCTGGACCTGCTTTTTGAACTGGGCTACCGGGCTATTTTCCTCACTATCGGCGCCCACCAGAGCCTCAGGATGGGAATCGAGGGTGAAGAAAGCCCGGGCGTCATCGATGGAGCCACCTTCCTCCGTGAAGTAAACCTGGGTCTCAAGCCGTCGCTGGGGAAGAAGGTCGCGGTGGTGGGTGGAGGCAACGTCGCCATTGACGCTGCCCGCACCGCCGCCCGCCTCGGTGCCAGGAAGATACATATACTCTACCGGAGAAGCCGAGCGGAAATGCCGGCTGACCCGGCGGAAATATCACTGGCTCTGGAGGAAGGGATTGAAATCCTGTTTCTGATGACACCAACCAGAATACAGAGAAAGGACGGTCAACTCAGCGTAACCTGTATCCGGATGGAGCTGGGTGAACCCGATGAGAGCGGGCGGTGCAAGCCAATGCCAGTTGCCGGGAGCGAGTTTGACCTGCAACTTGACACCCTGATATCGGCAATCGGGCAGGCGCCGCAGACACCGGGTGATTTCCACATCCGGGTCGGCAAAGGCAGCACTATTCAGGTTGACCCGGTAACCCTCACCACCAACCGGGCGGGCGTGTTCGCCGGCGGTGACGCCGTCACCGGTCCGGCAACGGTAGCCCAGGCGCTGGCTGCCGGCAAACTGGCGGCGCAACGCATTTACGACTACCTGAAACACCGCTACCCGCTGCCTTCCCGGGAAACGAGGCAAACCCTGACCGGTGACCTGCTACCGGAGACGATTGAAGCAATACGGAAAGTCAACCGGATTGAGCCTCCGGTGCTATCTCCCCGGAACAGGGCGAAAGACTTCCAGACGGTTGAACTCGTTTATGATTGGGAAACGGCGACCAATGAAGCCAGGCGGTGCCTGCGCTGCGGCATGGGCGCCGAAATCCTGTTTCAGGACAAGTGCGCCTCATGTCTGACCTGCCTTAAAGCCTGCCCCTACCACGTTCCCTACATTGATGATACCGGCACCATCCAGATACCGCCTGACCAGTGCCAGGCCTGCGGGGTCTGTGTCGCCGAATGCCCGGCCCGGGCTATCGTCCTGCGCAAGCCCTTTGACCGTCGCAGCATCAACGAGGAACTCGACCATATCGTCAAGTCCAAAGCCGACGCCAGGGTATCCCCGCTGATTATCGGCTTCTGCTGCCAGTACGGCCTCTTCGGTACCGGCACGCTGGCTAACCTGTGGCGGCGTGCCAGGGGTAGCATCTGGATTGTCCCGGTGCTCTGCGTTGCCAAGGTAGAAGCCGACCATATACTGCGCGCCTTCGAGATGGGCGCCGAAGGAGTCTTTATTGCCGGTTGCGGTGAGCAATGCTCCCGGGAGAACACCAGCTTCTGGGTCCGCCAGCGGGCAGCGAAAGTGAAAAAAGTACTGGAGCAGATAGGCCTTGAACCGGAGCGTGTGCAGACGTTCTTCCCGGATGCTGATACTGACCCGGCCACCGAGCTGGATTCATTTGCCGAGCAGATAGGCGGGCTTCATCTGGCGGCAGCAATCATACAGGAGGTGAAAAAACATTGATAGTCGCCGAACAAAAGCCTTTAGAAGAAATCAGACGGATGATTGCCCCATATGAGAAGGTATTGATTCTCGGTTGTGGCACCTGTATGACAGTCTGTAACGCTGGTGGTGAGCGTGAGGTCTCCTTTCTACGCCATACCCTGCAGGTCGCCGAATCGAGAAACAGCAACGGGGCTCACGACTTCTCCGAATATACCGTAAAACGGCAGTGCGATTACGAGTTCCTCGACCCGATGGTTGACCGAACCGGTGAGGTTGATGCCATCCTCTCGCTGGGGTGCGGTATCGGGGTACAGGCATTAGCCGAGCGTTTCCCTGATATACCTGTCTTACCCGGGGTCAACACCTCCTTCATGGGTATGACCAGAGAATGGGGTGTCTGGGACGAGCGCTGCGCCGCCTGCGGTGAATGCCACCTGGAAGATACCGGCGGTATCTGCCCGATAACCCGGTGCACCAAAGGCATACTCAACGGCCCCTGTGCCGGCACCAAGAATGGTAAATGTGAAGCCAATAAAGATATGGACTGCGCCTGGATCCTCATCTACAACCGACTGGAAAGACTGGGGCAACTGGAAAAGATGCGCCGCTATTACCCGGCGCGAAATTTCCGGGCAATCCCGCGACCAAAGCGAATTATAAGTAAAGTGAGCCCTGACACAGGAGAGGATAATGGCTAATTCATTGCTGGAAGAAAAACTCAATTCCGGTGAATTCGTGATAACCACCGAAATCGGACCAGCCAAAGGCACCGACACCTCGGAAATGATACACCATATCGATTTACTCAAGGACCGGGTGGATGCCATTAACGTTACCGACCATCAGAGTTCGGTGATGCGCTTTCCCTCGCTGGGCGGCTGCCTGCTGGTCAAGGAAGCCGGTGCCGAGCCAATTCTGCAGATGACCTGCCGCGACCGTAACCGCCTGGCACTCCAGGCTGACCTCCTGCTGGCATATTCCCGGGGCATTACCAATGTGCTCTGCCTCACCGGAGACTCGGTCGACGTGGGCGACCACAAGGAAGCCAAGCCTGTCTTTGACCTGGACTCGGTACAACTGCTCAAGATGATACAGGTAATGGAGTCAGGCATAGATATGGGGGGCAATGAGCTGAAAAGCGCCCCCAAATTCTGTGCCGGCGCCTCGGTGCACCCCGAAGCCGACTTTATTGAACCGCAGCTCATCAAATTTGACAAAAAGGTCGCCGCCGGGGCGCAATTCTTCCAGACGCAAGGTATCTTCAACATGGACAGTCTCCGCCGGTTCATGCAGTACGCTTCCCAGTTTGATGTCAGAATTCTGGCGGGCATCATCGTCATGGCTTCCGCCGGGATGGCACGGTACATGAATAAAAACGTTCCCGGAATTATTGTGCCCCAGGAAGTTATTGAGGAACTGGCTGGCGTCGAGAAGGGCAAGGGACTTGAAAAGGGGATTGAGATTGCTGCCCGGCTCATCCGGACTATAAAGGAGGAAAACCTGTGCCACGGTGTCCACATCATGGCGGTGGGTAACGAGAGCGTGGTGCCGGACATTCTGGAGGCGGCGGGATTAGCCGGCGGACGCCGCCGGCCGGCGGTTAAAACGACCGCTCAATCCAAGGTGAGGAGGTAGGTGCAATGGCAGAGTACAAGATTCTACTGATTGACGATGAGCCTGATTTTGTCGAGGCTTTTTGCCGGACAATGGAAACCCGTTCCTGCCGGGTGATAACAGCCAGCAGCGAGCTGATTGAGGAAACCATGAGAGCCGAGCCTGATATAGTGATACTGGGTACCATAGCTCCGGCGGGACAGGCGTTCCGCCTTCACCAGTGGCTGAAAGGCCATTGCCGGTACCGGGACATACCTCTGCTGGTAATTGACGCCCGCCCTGAAGAAAGGGCTACCAAGGGGTGGCGGCGGGAAGAAGGTATGCAGCTTGAGGCTGAAGGCTATGTAACCAAGCCGGTCGAGCCGGCGATCCTGGCACCCAGAATTCTCAGCCTGCTGGAAGAAGCCATCAGGACAATCAAAGTGCTGGTTACCGATGACCACACCATGGTACGGGATGGTATTTGTGCGGTCCTCTCCTTACAGAAAGACCTGGACGTAATCGGTGAGGCGATGAACGGGCAAGATGCCATTGATAAAGTCAAGCGGCTCCTGCCCAACGTGGTGCTCATGGACATCGTCATGCCGGTGATGAGTGGTCTGGAGGCAACCAAGCGGATAACCAGAGAATTCCCCGAGACAAAGGTGCTGATTCTGACCCAGTATGATGAGGAAGAGAATATGTTTGTTGCCAAACAGGCCGGAGCCCAGGGCTTCATCCCCAAGAAGGCAGCCAGCACGGAACTGCTGACCGGCATACGGGCGGTGGGTGCGGGGAGGTACTATCCCCCGGCTTTTGCGTATGTGACCGCCAACTGGCCCGAAGGAGAAACGCAGTAGCCCTGACCCAAAACCGTGAACCACTGCTTTGTCACAGTACAAGACCGGCAGGAACATACTTGCCGGTGAACTGCACCCCGGGTGACATTGACCGGTTGTACAAAGACCGGCTTTTGCAGTAAAATAGCGGTGACAATGGGCAATTAGCTCAGTTGGTTAGAGCGCACGGTTCACATCCGTGAGGTCAGAGGTTCAAATCCTCTATTGCCCACCATTTCAGCCTCGAAACAACTGTACTGTACAATACACAGAACTACTTAACAAATTATAGTTAAGTAGTTCATTTTGTTAGAGGGTGCAAACTTCCTCGTCGAACTGAATGCTCACTTTCTTTGCAGTACTATTGCCACGAAATTAAGGTATCTTCCTCCACCGGCTTCCATGGATTTCCGATCACCCCGCGCGTATTCATTATCGCAGGCAAGCCAATCGTTCCAGACTTCTTCGTTGCTTTCCATTTCATGAATCGAAAGGATTTCGATACCTTCTGTCTGGCAAATATTGTTCGTCCAATAAGTAGTGTCGTGGAGGTAATCAAGCTGATCTGGCGTCCACGAGAGCAGCAACTCTGCCGGAAGATTATCATGACAGTCCTTTTTCATCCCCGGAACGACGATGTACAGGTAACCACTGTGCTTTACAAACGGAAGCAGATGCTTTCCGAGGTACTCCGGATCACGGCCAAAATAATTATATGAATCTATGCTTATCACAGCATCAAAGAATTCTTCAGCAAACGGAAGGTCATTTGCGTCCGCATGGATTGGAATAATTTGCTCCGTTGCAAGTCCCATTTGGTCGAAGAATCGTTTGTTTTCCGTTGGGTTGCTCCATAGGTCGACTGCAAATACGCGGAAGCCATATTCTTTTACAAGAAAGACAGATGTCAAACCTTGACCACTACCAAGATCCATCACCGTAGCGCTTGGTGGAATCCGATGATCTGCCAGAAGCTCTTCTTCCAGCTTGATAGGGTTTGGCCCCATGATTTTTTCACGAACGAGACTTATATCATACCTGTTACTTCTTGTATATTCCATTTTGTATATCCCTATTGATTATATTAAGAATGGAAAATGCTCTTCAGCAAACAAGTAAATTCCGCTTATCCCCACCACTGATGGGATTATAGTACAGGAAAGTGAACGTTTCTATCAATATACGCAAAAGGCCCGCATACCACGAAGAAAGAAATGATAAGGACGCAGAAATTCATATAATTTAACGATTCCTCAAGAGGTGGTGCAGACTTTAAAAAAGGGGTGCAAACCGCCTATTATCAGGCCAGCGGTGAGGAAAAGGCCGAGGACTTTCTTTCACAGGCAAAACCCCAGAAAGCCGCTGCCAAAGCTGCAAAGCGTTCTTCCCGGCGGCAGTGGGAATTTACCCGGTAGCAACAGTTCAGCGTCCGTGCAGACCGCATTATCACCTTTAAAAGCATTTGATAAGTACTGGGGAGCGATGCTCCCCAGTACTTTGGGTATGCGTTTAGATTATTTCCCGGTGGGGACAGCCATATACTTTATCTTTCCGGGAGAATGCCACCGTAGGAGTAGATCCTCTCGGGAACATCATTCAGATCGTCTTCGTCGATTTCCGCGACGCAGCGAGCCATGGAGCCATCGCCCATGTACCAGCGGAGCGGGAAGCAGTAGAATCTGAAGCGCTTACCGGAAACCTTATCCAGATCTCCGCCGAGGTTTTCAACGCCGA
>CAYXWH010000009.1:14303-36176 GCA_964468755.1 uncultured Dehalococcoidaceae bacterium | reverse complement strand
AGCTCCACATACGGCTTTACTGCTGCTTATGCCCCATTCTATCATCCACGGAGTCACTTTGTTGACAGCCTGTTTAAGCTTATCCGGGCACCGGTACATGTCAAGCATTGAGCCCCGAGTGCCTCTTAGAAAGTCCGCGAAGTAGTCATAGGGAGCGATACTCCATCCCAAACCCAGGCATGGATACCCAAGCTCCTTCATTTCCTTAAGAAAGGCTATGGTAGCCCCCAGCCACTGGTATGACTCACGCCCGGCCGCGATGATAGCTTCAAATGCCTTGGCTACTTCCGGCATGCCGATTGCAGGCAGCAGTTCAAACATGCCAACGTAATATGCCAGGACGTTGTGCATCGGCATAAGGTTCTTCAGAGGCTCAAGTGTTCCGCTAATCCTGGGCCAGTGACTTCTGAGAATATAGTCCGAGGGGTCATCGAGAAACCAGTCGTAATCTTCAACAGGCATCTCTTCGTACGCACCGCCCGGCTCCACGAACTGAAACAAACTGGTAGCGCCCACCCGGCTTGATTGACGCCTGGCACCAGCCCACTTGAGCTGCTTGAAGTCCAGAAGATCATAAACGGCTCCTGAATAGTCCAGCGACGGCGTAAAAGCATCCCATTGCATATCGGTAACCGTCTTCTTCCTGGCTTCGTACCGTTTGGCGTAGTCGTAGTGAGCTTCCTCGAATGTTGTTCCTGTGTACTTGTAACACCAGCCGGTATCAAACGGGGCAATCGGCACCCTATCAGGGACCTTTAGAGCCGAAACATCTTCAATCCTCTTTTCTCTTTCATTATAGAGCTCTTCAGCTGTTTTACCCATTTTGGGACCTCCTTGTTATAGTACGGAGACAGCCTATCCCGCCTTCACCCATCCCTTGGCGATAGACACACTTTCTACAGCATCCCGTCCGTAAGCGTCAGCGCCGGTATAATCTCTTACTCTCTCATCCATTGGCCCGCCACCGATCATAATCTTAACCCTGTCTCTCAATCCCGCAGCCTTGATTGCTTCTATCGTATCTTTCATTGAGTCATAAGCCACGGTCAGGAAACCGCTGAGGGCTACGATATTGGAATCTGTTTCCTTGATTTTATCTATAAACTGTTTTGACGGTATATCGACCCCGAGATCATAGACTTCAAAGCCATTAACATCCAGCATGAAAGTGACGATGTTCTTGCCGATGTCATGAATATCTCCGGCTACAGTGCCCATAACGATCTTACCCAGGCGTTTAGTCTCTGCCGACGCCGTTAGTTTGGGTTTAACCAGGTCAGTGACCGCCTTTAGTATCTCACCGGAATACACCAAATCGGGTATGAAATAATCACTGTCGGCAAATCGCTTGCCCACAATTTCCATACCCTTCCGGCTGTCTTCAAGAATATTGAGCGGGTCTTCGCCGGAGTTCAATCTTTCATTTACAATCTCAATTGCTTCATTCTCTTTGAGATCAGCCATAGCGTTTACCAGATCCCCAGCCATATCAGGTTACCTCCCTTCCATATTTGGATTTGTAGTCCGCTAAAACTACTACATTGACCTCATCTGGCACCTCCCCTTGATTCCGATTCACCACTCCAAAAGGGAGTCTTTATCCCCGGTCCTTTTTAATCTTATATTTCCAGTGCCACAATAAAGCCCTCCAATATAGCGTCACTAGCCTTCCCCAGCAACCTCGCATCTCCTATTACATACGTTTCCTTGCCAAGGTCTCTGATTTTGGTAAGTTCTTCGAGCACAACTGCCTGCCTGCCAAAAGCATTCACAATACTATCCGCCGCTATTGTCCTCATAACCGTCATTCCATCTTTTTTATCAGTGATAGTAACCTCTCCATCACGGATTTCACACACCGTGCTACCCGTAATCACCTCCACGCCCGACATAGGTAACTTCACCATGATAAGATAATCTCTAGCCTCACGGATAAAAATCCCGGCTCCTGCCGGTGGTAGGGGAACTGCTTCGATCACGGTAACCTTTTTACCTTGTTGAACCAGATGCAATGCCGTCTCACAGCCAACCAGCCCTCCACCGAGTACAACGACACTTGTGCCAACGGTAGCCTTACCCCAAAGTACATCATCAGCCAGTACGCTTTTTTCTATCCCCGGTATCTCGCAAACCAGCGGCTCAGACCCTGTAGCGACCACAACCACATCCGGGGCGATATCATTTACCAATTTCATGCTAGCCGTGGTATTGGTCATTACCTTCACTTCCGCCTTTTTCAGCTGTGCTGTGTAATATTCGACCAGGCGCGCAATTGCTTTCTTGAATGTGGGGATTGCAGCTACATTGAGGGTGCCACCAAGTGTACCTTCCTTATCAACCAGCGTAACATCATGTCCCCTGATAGTGGCAACCCTCGCGCACTCTAGCCCTCCGGGACCACCACCGATCACAAGAACCTTCTTTTTTTCTTTCGCTTCCGGAATATCATCCTCACCCCGCCACAAGTAATCAAGCCTGACCGTTGGGTTGACATTGCAGTTAACCGGCCGCAAACTCTCAATTCTCAAGCCACACCCCTCCGTACATTTACTGCAAGGTCTTATATCTTCTACTCTGCCTTCCTGCGCTTTTTGGGGCCAGTACGGGTCGGCGATAAGTGCCCTGCCCAGAAATACCATATCAACTTTCTCATCACTGATAAGCCTCTCAGCGGCTTCGGGGGTATCCACTGAAGCGCCACTAATAACAGGCACCGCTACCACCTTTTTTACTTCTGAAGCCAAATCACGGAAAACGCCTTCCTCACCAATGTCATACAGAAATTCTATATACATGTTGAAAGTATCGTAGGTACCGCCGGTTACATCAAATGCATCAATACCCGCTTGCTCGAGTCTTTTGGCTGTATTTTTCGCGTCCTCGATAGTTATCCCGCCCGGCTCAAATTCATCTGAGCAAAGCCTCCAAATCATGGGGTAATCTTTACCGCACTTCGCTTTGGCGCGTGTGACTATTTCCTCAGCAAACAAGCCTCTATCTGCGCCATACTTATCTGTCCTCCTGTTGGTTAGCGGCGACAGGAACTGCTGAATCAAATAACCGTGGGTGCCATGTAGTTCCACCATGTCAAAGCCAGCCAATTTAGCTCTAAGAGCCGCGCCAGCAAAGTCTTCTACTATTTGCTCGACTTCCTCAGTTGTAAGCGCTCTCGGAGTTTTTACCGGTTTAGCTATCTTCCTGCCTATAGCACTTGGGCCGACCGTTTGTGTCAATACTGCCTGGGTACCGGCGTGAATTAACTGGAGACAGGCTACGGGATGATCCGCTGAACCTCCTTTAATGCCGTCTACCAAAAGGGTTAAGCCCGGTATATATGCATCACTCGTAATGTTAATTGACGCTGGTATCTGGCATCCCTGTTCATCAATATACGCACTTTCCACAATAATTAGCCCGACCCCTCCCCGCGCTCTCGCGACATAGTATTTTATTAAGCGGTCAGTTACTTCTCCATTGGGGCCAGCGTAGAGCGTGGTCATCGGCGCCATTACAATCCTGTTTTTGACCGGCATGCTCCCAATCTGTATTGGTTCAAATAGAGCCATGACTCTTCCTCCTTTTTTAGTTTTGGCTGGCTCACCTTTCACATATTCTTACTACGAGCGTAACTATATTGACCCTGTTTGACACCTCCCCTGAATTTTATTTTTTATTACCGGTGCAGTGCCCGGGACCTTGTCATGCTTTACCAAATCCAGCCTTTATATATCAGTCTTTTCGCTACCTGAGGGTCTGGAAGCAAATAACATAAACCCGTTACGTTACTTGACAGCTTTTCGTTTCCTCCTAGCCGGCTTTTCAGATGAGGCTACCTGTTTCCTGGTCGTTACCGTGATTTTCTTTGGTTTAACCCCGGCAGCTTTGGGAAGATTAACCTCCAGGACCCCGCCTTCATAACTGGCTTCAATCTTCTCCGCATCTACGTCAGAGGGCAGAGCTATCGAACGGAAAAAGCTGCCGTAGGAACGCTCGCAGCAGTGATAGTCTTCTTCCTTGACTTCAGTCTCAGCCTTTCGCTCCCCTTTTATGGTGAGGGTATCACCGACTACCGAGATATCTACGTCCTCCTCCTTGATACCCGGTAATTCAGCCTTCACTACGTACTTGTCCTCTTTCTCGAACACGTCTATGGAAGGCATCCACCCCCGCTCCTCTAAAGGAAGGCGTCTCCATGCTGGCATAAACGACCGGCCAAGTACATCCTCGAAGCGTCTTCCCATGTCTTCCATTTCTCTGAATGGTTGCCAGGGAATTAACCCCAATCTCGGTCTCCATCTTTCCACGGTCATAACCGGTACCTCCTTTGCTTGACCATTTTCAAATAGTGTCCCTTCTCTCAGACATTTTGAGATACACCAGCAATATTAGTAAATCAGCGATGACAGAGTTATATAATACCCGAGGAAAAAGTTACGAAATTATGACATTTTAATCGCCTGTTTTTACCTGGAAGCGTCGGGCATTCTGAGCATGCTTCTGCCACGTAACTCTGGTCCTGCTTTTTAGAAGTGGGGGAGCGATTGGCTCCCCCTTATTGGTTTAAAAATATTGACTTGAACGATATCTCAGACGTAATATATAAGCCAGAAAGGAGGCAAGCGGCCTCCGCCTTTTATCAGAAGTGCTTTACCCGCAGGAAGTCGCAGGTTCAAGTCATCTACCACCCACCATCGAGACTGGAGATTTCCTTCAAAAATCATGGCTGATAAGCACGAAAGTTGATGCCAGGGAAATATGTCAGTAAGAAAGGGGTTTTAATCATGCCTGACTTTGGAGCGCCGTTTTCGGGTCTGAACAATAACCGCAAGCTGACCCATGAGGAGCTAGTCCGCGCCGTACGGTTTATGGTGGCCGCCGAGTATGAAGCCGTACAGTTGTACATGCAGCTGGCCGAATCAACCGATAATAAACTGGCGATAGCCGTGCTTCAGGACATTGCCGATGAAGAAAGGGTTCACGCCGGGGAATTTCTCAGGCTTTTAAAGCAACTTGCCCCGGACGAGGAGAAATTTTACCGTGAAGGAGCGCAAGAAGTAGAAGAGGAAATAGAGAAACTGGAAAAAGGCTAGGGGAAAACCGGGCCGATAAGAGACACCGGGGGAGCTGGTACGGCTCCCCCTTTATTTATTGCGAGCAGGCACACCGACAGCTTTATGAAAATAAAAGCTGATTTCGAAATATTCGGACACTGTCAGCCCGTATAACCTGTTACTCCATAAGTTCATCAGATGAGACACTCATTTTGACTTTGCTCGGCAATATCCATATAATGCCCGATAATAACCAGAGGAGGCAGAGAATGGACAACTTGTTTTTAATACTGGGATGGCCTGGACCTGTTGGAGTTGGCATTTTTCTTATTTGCCTGGGCACCATGATCTGGCTGCTCGCCAAAGCTGATGAGATTAGCAAGCGTGCCAAGGCATTTGCCAGGGGAAAGGAACCGGGCAAAAATAAGGAATAACTGCCTCTGACCGAAAAATAATTTGAAAACTATATCACAACCCGAAAGGAGGCAAGCGGCTTCCTCTTATTAGCCACGGATTGCCTTACCTGATGACGGTTGCATTCCTTAATTGGGACAAGGCCCCCGGCGCCCGTAGTACCAGCCGCGGTAAAGCCTGTTCCTGAGCTCTGTCATCAACGATGCGGCAAAGCCCATAAACAACATCACAAACGAGACGCAATCTTACCGAACTCTTCCTCACTGAAAGCCCGATGGGTATCGGTACGCACGTAGCCAAGAGAACCTACCTTGAGAGATG
Source organism: uncultured Dehalococcoidaceae bacterium (assembly GCA_964468755.1). Taxonomy (GTDB): domain Bacteria; phylum Chloroflexota; class Dehalococcoidia; order Dehalococcoidales; family RBG-16-60-22; genus CAYXWH01. Next base: position 30,390 of record CAYXWH010000009.1, on the reverse strand, counting down.
CCTGGGCTATGGTTTCATCATCCGGCGCTTCCACTATAAACATGGTGTCGTACCGGCCCAGACCCATCACCAGATAGAAATCTTTGACCTTCACACCCATATCCTGATAGGTCTTTTTAGCGGCTTCAACCCGGGCAGGACTGTCCTTTATGTCCCGTATACCCTGCTCCGTATAACCGAAGAATGTGACATACGTAGCCATGACAACCTCCTCATCAACCAGTTTTTCCCGTTTTCCGGTAAGTAAGCTATTCTACGAGCACTGCCACGGCACTGTCAAGAACACTCCAACGAGATGCGGGGTTCAAGCTCAGTTCACTTTGTTTGAACGTGCGGGTAAAACATGATAACATAAGCGAAATATCTGAAGGAGACAGCGATGTCAGATATGCATGCGGACGGTGAACCGGCAGCCAGGGTAATGACGGGCACCCCCATGCCCGCTGAAGACCCGCAAAACGGGTGGATTTATAGCTACTGCACCGGCTGTATGCAGGCTGATTGCAGTGCCAGGCTCTATCTCAAGAATGGAGTGGTCACCAATATTGAAGGCAACCCGGACAGTCCCCTCAACAAGGGCAAGGTATGCATCAGGGCGATTGCCGGCATCATGGGACTGTACAACCCTTACCGCGTCAAGGCGCCACTGAAGCGCACCAATCCGGAAAAGGGCCCTGACGTCGACCCGAAGTGGGTGGAGATAAGCTGGGAAGAAGCGTATCGAACCATCGGCGAAAGGTTCAGCAAGATTAGAAAGGAAGACCCGAGAAAGCTGGCGGTATGGTGGGGTTTCGGCGCCTCGGAAGGAACTCTGATAAGCGCCAAGGGATCGCCGAAACCGGGCCCCGGTGAATTTGTCTTCACCAAAGCATTCGGGACCCCGAATATGATATTTTCCCGTCCCCTCTGCGCCATCCACTACGCTTCCAACCTGGTACACGCCCAGCATAGTGAGGCTATTACTGATTTGCAGTACTGCGACTATTGTATCTCACCGGGCAGGACACTGGGCCCTAATGTCGGTACCACGCATTGCAGTGACCGCTTTATCAACGCTATCGAGCGGGGCATGAAGCTAATAGTGATTGACCCGCGCTTCTCCCCCGAAGCTGCCAAGGCATACCGCTGGATTCCCATCATACCGGGTACCGATCTAGCCTTCGCCCTGGCGATGATACACGTCATCCTCTACGAGATAAGGAAATTCGACGAGTGGTCGGTGAAGAACCGCACCAACGGCCCCTACCTCATCGGCTCCGACGGCTACTATGTCCGGGACAGCGCTACCGGTAAGCCACTCACCTGGGACCCGGTTGACAACCGCGGCAAGACCTTTGACGACCCGTCCATCAAGGACTATGCCCTGGAAGGCGAGTACCGGGTGGAAGGGGTAACCGCCAGACCGGCGCTCCAGTTGATAAAGAAACGCATGCAGGACTACACGCCGGAGTGGGCGGAGGCAATCACCACGGTTCCGGCGGCTATCATCCGCGAGGTAACCCGGGAGTTCGTGGAGCATGCCCGGATTGGCAGCACCATCACTATCGACGGTTTCGAGTTTCCCTTTAGACCCGCCCAGTTTACCGGCTCCGGCCGAGGGGCTGTCTCCCACAAAAACGGTACCTACTTCGACCTGGCGGGCAAGATTATCAACCTGCTGGTAGGCAGCCTGGAGGTACCCGGCGGTGTGACCGGAAACCGGGGTCCCGGGCCCGGGACTCACATCCTCAAGCCCGATGCGGACGGTATCGTAACCCCAATTGAGGAAGCCATCGGCGTACCCTTCAAATATCCGCCGGACCATGTAGGCGTGTATGAGTTCTACCCGCATGCCCACGCCACCCCCCACCTCCTGGCCCGAGCGGTGATGGAACCGGAGAAGTATTACCTCAACTATGAGCTTGAGGCGATGCTGCTCTGCGGCGCCAACTCCATACGCGCTACCGGTGACCGGGGCCTGCTTATTGACGCCTTTCGCAAGGTCCCGTTTATCGTATCCTTCGCGGTCAACTTCGATGAGTCCGCCATGATGTCCGACATCGTGCTCCCCGAGCCCCATTTCCTGGAGCGCAGATACGTCCGATTCCTGCAGCATATGACCACCCACCAGAACATTGATGATAGTATCCGTGGCCTGATTATCACCCTGGGTCGTAACGGGGTACCCCAACTGTTTAACGCCAGGCTCATGGATGACTCATTAATCGAGATAGCTGACCACGGCGGCTTCCTCAGGGGGCCCGGTGGCCTCAACGACCAGGCGAACCAGGCGTTCCGTCTCGAAGGTGAAAACAAGCTCGATCTGAATGAAAAATATACCATCGAACAGGTGCTGGACCGGAGAATAAAGCAGTTCTGGGGCCAGGAGTACGGTTTTGACCATTTGCTGGAGCACGGGGTTATCTATAAGTGGGATGCCACCGGGAAACGGGGCTACAACTATTATTATTACCCCGACAATAAGACGCGGTTCCCTATCTATTTCAATAAATTGAAGGAATCGGGCGACCGAATGACGGCGAACCTCAAAGAGAATAACATAACTATTCCGGCGCTGAGCAACCAGGAGGACTATTTCAATTATTTTCAGGCTATTCCTTACTGGGTACCCAATTACCGGGATGAGGCGCCCCCTGAGTACGATTTGTGGGCTATTAACTGGAAGACCAACTTTATGCCCTTCGGCACCGGCAACACCCAGGAAAACGCCTGGCTGTCCGAGCTGCGCGAAATTGACCCGTACGAACTCTATATATGGATAAACTCCGAAACTGCCCGGAAGAAAGGCCTCAAGGACGAAGATGAAGTCCGGGTGGAGTCGATGTACGGAAGTACCAACGGGAAGCTCCGGTTGACCGAGCTTATTCACCCCGAGGTAGTGGGCGTACCGGCCTGTTACGGCAGCAGCACCATGATGATGTGTCCCTATGCCAGAGAAGGCCCTTACTTCAATATACTCATATCCGGGAACCAGGACTCCGGGATTGACCCGGTACACGGCGGGATAAATATCGGTCCGCGAGTGAAAGTATATCGAGCGGGGGCTACAAGGAGAGCACAATGACCAAGTACGGCATGGTGATAGACCTGAGAAGATGCATCGGCTGCGATACGTGTTCCATAGCTTGTAAGGCGGAGCATGCTACCTCACGGGGAATAATGTGGAACCGGGTATTGAAGTATGAGTCGGGTAAATATCCCAACAGCCGGATTAACTTCCTGCCGATAACCTGCATGCATTGCGAAGAGCCGGAGTGTGAGAAGGTGTGCCCCACCGGGGCGACACATCGGCGCGACGATGGTATTGTGACCATTGATTATGATAAATGTATCGGCTGCCGCTACTGCATGGTAGCCTGCCCCTACGCGGCACGATACTTCCTGGATAAAGTGCGCACTTACTACCCGAACTACGTTACCGCCTACGAGGAGTTAAACCTGGACAAGAATGAAATGGGTGCCGTTCAAAAATGTGACTTCTGCCTGGAGCGGGTTGAGCAGGGTCTCCAGCCGGCCTGCGTGGTATCCTGTCCTACCAGCGCCCGCTTCTTTGGAGACATGGATGACCCCGACAGCGAGGTTTCCCGGCTCATCCGGGAAAGAGAGGGCTTTGTGCTCAACCCGGAACTGAATACCAAGCCTTCGGTCTATTACCTGCCCAGCGAGCAAAGGGTAGCCACGGAGGAGCAGCGATGACGGACACACAAAAAGTATGGGGATGGCAAGTAGCCGCCTACCTTTTTCTGGCAGGTGTCGGTGCCGGAGCCTATCTCACCGGCTTCGTGGTGAGCCAGGTAGTCCCTGAGCTCGCCATTCTGTTAAGGATAGGCATCCTGCTGGGAGCACCGCTGGTAATTATCGGCATTATCTTTCTGGTTATCGACCTGGGTAAAAAGGCACGGGCTTTGCTGGTATTCTCACAGCCGGGGACTTCATGGATAGCGCGGGGGACGATTATCATAACCGCCTTCGTGATACTGGACTTAATCTATCTGGGGACATTGATATGGCCCTTCACCGTAATCGCCGGTGCGCCGGGTCTCCAGCTTGCGCTGGGAATTATCACGGCACTATTTGCCGTGCTCACCCTCCTCTATACCGGAATGGTGCTGGGTACCGCCAAGTCCATTGCCTTCTGGGACCCCTGGTTCCTGCCCGGGCTCTTCCTGGTATCCGGCATATCAACCGGCGCCATGTGCCTGACGCTCTACCTCTCCATATACGGGTTTTCGGCCGGGCAAGTTCTTGAGCAGCCACTAATGCTACTCGGACGCTATGATACCTTCATCATACTGGTGGAGGCGCTCATTATCGCTTTCTACCTGGTCAAAATGTACCAGCGGTCTGACGCCAGGAGTTCAGCACGGGTGGTGACGCAGGGTAACCTCGCCCCGCATTTCTGGGCCGGCGTGGTGCTAGCCGGACTGGTGGTCCCCTTCGCGGTTGAGATGTATCTTACCTCCCTGCCCGCAACCGCGACCGCGGCAATGCTGGTGCTGACCCTTGCCGCCGGTATTATCGGCCTCATTGGCGGCTTCATGCTCAGGTACCTGGTCATCGCCGGCGGTGCCAGCCTGGCGCTCAACGTGAGGGGCATTCCGGTACCGGTCCCCAGGACCTCGAAAATAGCGGATTACCGGCAATTTACTTTATAGTCAGCCGAGTAATAAAAACCCGGGGTAAAAACCAGGCGTTATATAGTAACCTGAAATAACCACACTCACACCGGTCTCATTAAATTGGGTAGCAGCAGCGAAATTTGCGGGAAAGTAACCAGTATCGCCAGACAGACCAGCATCGCTATCAGGAAGGGAAGGGCTCCGCGGAATATGAGGAATACTGAAACATCCTTCACATATCCGCTAAGCCCGTAGACGACTATGCCCACCGGTGGGCTGATGTGTCCCATCAGGACGGTAACCATCGTTACTACGGCAAGCCAGACAGGGTCAAAGCCAAGTCCAACCAGTATGGGGTGCAGTATTGGCGCCGCCAGCAGGATAATCGACATGATATCCATGATAAAACCAATCAGGATATAGAATATCAGGACAATCGTCAATACAATATACGGCGAGATGCTGAGTCTACCGATAATTTCCGCCAGATGCAGGGGAATCTCGGTAACCGTTACAAACCGGCTGAAGACCATAGCTCCGGTGACGAGGATGAAAATCCTGCCCACCAGCTTTGCCGTTTCGAAAAGCGAATAGGTAAAGCCCTGCCAGGTCAATCGCCGGAACACCAGGCCAAGGACGATAACCCCAAAGACCCCTACTGCTGCCGCTTCGGTGGGAGTAAAAATACCACCGTAAATGCCCCCCAGCACTATTAAGATTATCACCAGGCTGCCGATGACCCTCCGCAACGATGCCAGCCTTTCCCGCCAGCTTGCCGCCGGCGACGGTGGCGCCACCCGGGGATTAAATCGGACCCAGACCCATATCGTTATCATAAAGAGCAGGGTAAGCAACAGGCCGGGCAGTATACCGGAAATAAACAGCGTGCCGACTGACTGTTCGGTGAGAATGGCATAGAAAATAAAGCCGAGACTGGGCGGGATTAAGAAACCCAGATTGCCGCCGGCAGCCAGACAGCCGAGAGACAGTACGTCGGCATACTTATGCTTCCGCATTATGGGCAGCGCCACCGTGGCGACGGTGGTCGCCGTGGCGATGGCATCACCGCATATCGCGGCAAACATGGCACAGGCGCCGGTAGTCGCCATTGCCAGACCACCACGCCGGTGCCCTACCCATTTATTTATGGCGTGGAAACCATCCGCACTCAGTCCCACTTCGGAAGCAAGAAATCCCATCGCCACGAACAGTGGAATGACACTGAAAACATATGAGGATGCCGTCCGGAAGTACTGCATACCGAGGACAGACAGTCCCGGGTCCACACCTCTGACCACCCCCAGCCCGATGAACCCGACCATAGCCAAGGCAAGGCCTACCGGCATATTTAAGAAGATAAGCACAAAAAGCACACATACGCCAATAACGCCCACTAAAGCCAGGCTCATTTCCGTACCGCTCTAACCATGTAGTTTATAATAGTAAAGAAGACTGCGAGGCTAGCCACTATACTACCGAAGGCGACGATAAACAGGAAGGGATAGTGAGGTATGTTCAGTATTCCGGTTTCAACACCGGCATCCCAAATATGTATCCCCTGAACGATGCTCTGCCAGCCAATCAGGCCGAAGAGCACGGCACTGAGAAAATCGGTACACAGGTCAGTTCTGGACCTTACCTTTGGTGAGAACCGGGCGACCAGCACATCAATACTGACGTGCCTCCCCGTCGCTGTGGAATAAGCCACGAAACAAAAGACGACCACCACCAGCATAATGCCGATGAGTTCAAAACTAAATGGCAACGGGCTGTTGAAGGCGCGGCGCAGGGTAACGTCTACCACCACCAACAGCACCATTGCCATTAATACAATTGCCCCGATATCACGGGCCCGGCGGCTCACCAGGGAAATCCCTTTTCTAAGCAAATCCACACTATCTGTCAGCAGGGTCAAGATTCAGGCCTCATTTCTAATATTTCTTGATTGCTGCCAGCGTGTCGTCAAATATTGCTTGTCCCGGTATTCCCTCGGCTTCCATCTCCTTTATCCATTCGTCATATACCGGAGTAACCGCTTCCCTCCACCGTTCCCTTTCCTCATCGGGAAGGTAATAAATCGGGGGATTGCCCACTTTTTGGTCATAGTCCATAACGATGGGCAGGAATTCTTCGTTGGTCTCATCCCAGACTTTACCGGAATACATCGAGTACTCCAGGCCGGCGGTCTCATCAAATATCCGCTGGATATCCGGCGGCAGGCTGTTCCAGGCATCAAGGTTCATGATAATCGCGTTGGTGTTCGTTCCCAGGTCTACATTAGCTGTGCGGTACTTGGTGACCTCGTGGGCTTTCCATGTCCAGCCACCCTCCCATTCATGCCAGCGGCCGTCAAGCAGGCCCCTCTCCAGCGAGGTGTAGATTTCCGGCTCGGGCATGAACACCGGAACCGCCCCCAGTGCCTTGGTTATCTTGGTCAGCACGTCCGAGGTACAAGACAGCTTCAGACCATTGAGGTCTTCCAGGGTTTTCACCTGCTTTGTCCTTGTCCACAGCTGGAAGAGACCGGTGGGATAGACCCAGAGCACCTTCACCTTGCTGAACTCCGTATCCGCCATATATTTCTCCATCATTTCCCAGAATACGGCGCCAGCAATCTCGGATGAAGGAAACAGCATGGGTAAGGCAATCACACCAATTCGCGGGAAGGCGCCCGGGGTGAAATTGGGGTCAATCCAGCCGATATCGGCGGTACCCTTGAGAACCAAATCATAGTGGTCCGGTGCGGCGCCCAGAGCCTCCGCGGGATAAAAGGTTACCTTGACCCTTCCGTTGGTACGCTTTTCTATCGTTTCCCCCCAGGGATGAAGAATGCGCTCGGCAGGAGGGCAGGTTGGCGGCGGCCAGTAAGAAAATTTAATTTCTATAGGTTTTTCTGGTACTGGTGCTAAAGCGGGGGCTGGTGCTGGAGCGGGGGCGGGGGCTGGTGCTGGGGCTGGAGCGGGAGCCGGCTGGGCACATCCAGCGAGAATCAAGGTAGTCAGCAATATAACTGCTAATCCCAATAAGCCAACTTTCTTCATCTCTTCTCCTTCGTTTTTAAGCGCTTTGATTGATCAACCTAAAACGAGGAATGCATTATAATTCATTACTCCATACGCACCTCCTTAATCTAGTTCATGATTTAATTATTTGTATTGACAATGTATCATCATGTACAATCAGTGTACCAGAGAGTACTACAGGCGAACACATGTTGTCAAGCTACTCAAGAGATTGGTGATTCATCCCGGAACAGGTTTATTAAGAATGAGTCAGGACAGGTACTACTCCCCCCAATAGTACCCGTAGAAGATGGAAATCTCGACACTTAATTACGGTATAGCATTCATTCACAAGAGGATGTGTGTCCGGTGAGGGAGCCATTTTTTGCCTCTGCCGGCTTCTCTTGCCCCATCTAGTCTCACCTGGAGCCCGCAGGCCTGGTACTCACAGACCAGACGTCTTTTCCCATAGCTTGTTTTAGAGAATGGCCATAGAGTTCATCCTACTTTGTTCAGAACGCCATATCTGTTTTCCAGACCTGCCATACCTTACCAGCCAGATCGGGGCCGGGCTTTAAAGTTGGCTTGCCCGGCTGCCAGCCGGAGGGGGTTACCTCACCGGTGTCACGCACGTGCTGGAATGCCCTGACCTGGCGAATTAGTTCAGCCACGTTGCGCCCTACCGTCGGTGCCAGCACCTCCATAGCCTGAATGATGCCGTCAGGGTCAACCAGGAAACGGCCCCGAATGTTCACCCCGGATTGTTCATCGTAAACTCCATAGACACTGCCGATACGTCCGCCGGCATCGGACAACATCGGAAAGGGGACCCCGCCCGGGACCATCTTGGAAAGCTCTTCCTCCTGCCATATCTTGTGGGTGAAGCGGCTATCCGTACTCAGTGACAATACCTGCACCCCCAGAGCCTGCAGTTCACTGTACTTGGCGGCAACTGCCGATAGTTCGGTAGGTCAGACAAAGGTAAAGTCACCGGGGTAGAAACAGAGTACTACCCATTTTCCCTTATAGTCAGAAAGCTTGATATTTTTAAACCCGCCATCGATAAAGGCACTCGCTTCGAAATCCGGGGCTTCCTTGCCAACCTGAGCAACCATCCTGGTTTCCTCCTTTTTTCTTTGGACCTGCACCGTTTCCGGCGCTCCTTCTTCAATACCAGCAATTGGGCCTTTAGCCGGTTGAACACAGCCATCTACAGCTTCAGGCATAGTATCACCTCCTTCATTGCTATGGTCGCATCGACTGAATTACAGCAAAGATATTTATCGGCAAATTGTACATTTTATCGCCAGCATAGTCAATGGTAAAGGTCACAATCTGATAATAAATATACTGCTGCCTTTACTCTATGGACATAAGAAACACTCCAGTCATGGTGCGGTTATGATTATGCCGGCAAAATGGCGGAACCCGGTAGTATGCGAGATGAATATCAAGCAATAATAACCTGCGTAGCCAAGGCAATGCCAGGTATCCCGCCGAAACACCGGAAATGGAGGATACCAGGGTACATATTCAGTATGTCAGATGGCGGCGGGAGCAGTAACCGGTTGCTGCTCTTAGCCATAACCGGCGATTACGGACATTGTGGGATGCCCGGACTACGGTGCCGCTGCGTCCGGCTCATTCTTCAGAGTCAACTGGATACGTTTATCCTGAGCCGTAACGCTGCCTACAGTCGGCATCTTTTTTAAAATGTAGAGTAGTGGAATTGGTTCGACTATGGTTATGTAAAGCGAGCAATCACCATCCGAAGAGAGTGATTCGCCGGTAGCTTTTATTTGGGTAACTTTAGCCAGGCATTCCTTAAAACTCCTTATTTGCGTTGAGTCGGTAAAAGATGATGCAATTTGCAACTCAACATCCCCCTCAAAAAGCCGGCCCTCAGCAATCTCGGCCCGTGCCTCATCCCTGGCGGACTGGACAACCTGTTTCGCTTCCTTTTTCGCTGCCGCGATAATGTTACCTGATTCCTTCTCCGCCGTCCGCCTGGCACGGGCAACAATAGTCTCCGCTTCCTCCCTGGCTTTTCTAATAATTCGCTCCTCTTCCCGTTTTACCTTTTCTTTGGCTTTGGCTCTGGTATGAGCTTCAGCCTCCTGTAACAGTAACTCGGCTCTCTGCCTGGCTTGACCGGTAATTTTATCTGCTTCTTCGTTCGCCTTTTGCCTGGCTTCATCAACAAAGTGTTCAGCTTCCTCCGTAGCCTTGGCGATTATACCCTCCGCCTTTGCCCAGGCGCCTTCAACAATATGGGACGCCTCCTGCTCAGCAAGCATTCTCAGCGCGAAGTGTTCTCTTTGAAGAGCCTCAGTAATTTTCTGCCGGAACTCGGCAATGAGTACCTGCGTCTCATCAACTTCGACTTCTTGCCGTTCCTTAATCTCAGCCATTACCCGCTGTCCTTTCTCCCGCCCGTACCCGCCTCGCGGCTACAGGTAACCGTGCCCGTGCCTTTCATCCCCTCCCCTGTAGTCACTCTCATCCATCGTAATTTTAGCCCCCGTGCAATCAAATTTGAATAGATAATTAGTCATGTGTCTTTCTAGCCCCTTTGCCGAAGTTAGATTCAGCACCGGGGTCCTTGCCTCTGCCCAGGGCTGTGCCATTAGTAAAAACCGGCTTGTATGCGCTCCTCTCCATTGGTAAAATGTACGTATGAGAGTAGGTGCTTTCGAAGTAAACGAGCCGCTACCCAGGCTGAAAAAGCCCCATGCGCTCACCATATTGCGTCCCTGGATAGATGTGGGCAGCGTCGGTACGTTAACGCTTAACTGGTTGGAGAAGGCGTGTCACGCCAGGCAACTGGCCAAGCTGTCCCGGCCCGGTAATTTTTTTGACTTCACCCGCTACCGCCCAATGCTCTATCTGAATGAAGGTCGCCGCCAGGTTACCATCCCCAATTGCTATATTAACTACAGTCAGCGACCGACGGGAAACGATTTTCTCTTCCTCCATCTTCTCGAACCCCACATGCACAGCGAGTTCTTTATCGATTCGGCGCTACGGTTACTGGAGATGTTCGAAGTCGAGCGGTATTATCTCGTCGGCAGCATGTATGACTTCGTGCCCCATACCCGGCCCCTGCTGGTGACCGGCGGGGCAACCGGCAGAGACGCTGAAGAGGACTACCGGAAGATAGGACTGGTCACCGGCGACTATGAAGGTCCGATAACCATTTTCTTCCTGGTATCGGAGCTTATGTCAGAACGCGGTACCGATTCCATGAGCCTGATAGTCCACCTGCCCCAGTACACCCAGCTGGACGAGGACTACATGGGGGTCAGCCGGCTCATGAAGATTTTTTCCTCCCTGTACAATATCCCGGTATCAGAGGAAAATATCAAGCAGGCGGAGTGGCAATACGAACAAATCATAGCTCAGGTTGCCAGGAATCCCCAGGTGCAGGAAATTGTTGAGCAGCTTGAGGCTCACTACGACGCACGAGTAGCCGGGAAGAAAGCCGAGGTGGAAGAAAGGGACGAGAAGCTGCCCACCCTTTCACCGGAGGTGGAAAAATTCCTCCGGGAAATGGAAAAGCGTTTCCGGAAAAGCTAAACAGGTGAGCCGGTTGCTCCTGTATTTCCCGGGTATTACCGGTTCTCAGTGCTTAACCGGCTATTCACTGTCGTCAGTCACTAACCCAGGCGTCAAAGCGCAGGCCGGTGGCCGGATCATACGGCCTGCTGAATGCTTCCGGATAGAGCTTCCTCCATTCTTCCATCCGGTCTACGGTTACTTTGCCAGCTTCAACCAGGTAGCCACTGGTTGCCATTCCGAAAGCATTTTTCGAGGTGGTATTGGCGGGAGATATCAGGTTATTGGAGCCACCCCGGTCAAGACCGGTCGTTATCGGGTCATGCCTCGCCCCGTGGTCCTGATACACCGCCCCGGGAATTATTCGCTCGGTCACATAAGCCCCGCCCAGGACGGTGCCTCGCTCGTTGTAGAGCTTGACGATATCGCCGCTTGCTATGCCTCGTGGCGCCGCATCCACCGGGTTTATCCATACCGGCTCATACCGGTACCCGTCCGGTCCCTTAACCTTGCCCATTTCGATTTCTCTTAACCAGGATACATCATCGTGCTCGGCATGCATCCGCCACCTGGGGTGGTTGGAAACCAGGAGCAGCGGGTATTTCCCGGCTCGCCGGCACTGGCGGCTCTCCTGGTGGGTCACGCCTCCGGGAATCCAGTGCGGGACCGGCGGGCGCTCTTCGTCGTCGGGAAAGTGCTCCGCCAATCCCTGGCTATGGAATTCTATTTTGCCCGACATGGTATGCAGGGGGTGGGCACCGGGTTCCCGGTAGAATTCTATCATCCCCGCCGGGTGTTTCTCCCAGTCCGGAGCCGTGGGGACGACGTAGTACCCCTTTTCGTTCAATTCCCCCCAGCTTACCATAGCCGCCACACCTGACTGTTCAAAGCCGTGCCGTATCCACTGCTCAACGGTCCTGCCTTCAGTGAACCGGTCATACGTTCCCATTTTCCGGGCTATCTCACCGACTATCTCATAGTCGCTCAGGGACTCTCCCAGAGGCTCGACGCATTTCCCCTCGGGGAAAATGAGGTCGAACTGACCACTATACCCGACGGATATATCTTCTTCCTCCAGCTTGGTATTGACCGGTAAAATAAGGTCAGCGTAAAGACAATCGTTTTCCAGCCACGGGTGCTGGTTGAGAATAAACTCTATCTTCGGGCTGCGAAAGGCTTCTATCACCTTGTTCCCGTCGTTCCAGCAGGCGGTGAAGCAACCTTCATCGCTCCATATCATGTGTATCTCCGAGCCATCACTTACCGGGTAGCCGTACTGATTAAACTGGTCTTCAACCGGACCAAAGAGAAATGAGGCATACCAGCTAAGTGGCGGGTTGAGAATGGCTTCGTGAAGAAGGGTCTTCCAGATAAACTGTTTCGGTCTACCAACGGCATCGGCGTCACCGCGCATTGCCGAATGGAGGCTCGGCTTTATTTTGCCACCGGGCATACCGGCACCCAGCACCGCCTGGTGAATTCCAGGTCTTCCCAGCCCCTGCATTGCCAGCAGCAAGACCTCCAGACGGGCCGGCTCGGTTGCATATGGTCCCCGCTGGTAGGAACCACCGCACACATGAATTACCGACGTCGTCCGGGACGCCCACTCCCTGGCCAGGGCTTTAATGCTCCATACCGGAACACCACATAACGGCGAAGCCCATTCCGGTGTCTTGGCCACCCCATCCTCTTTCCCCATAACGTAATCCTGAAACTGTTCAAAACCAAAGGTGTGGGTGGCTACATAGTCCCGGTCATAGGTGCCCTCGGTTATCCAGGTATAGGCTATTGCCAGCAGCAAGGCGGCGTCCGTATTGGGTAGTACCGGGACCCATTTATCGGCATGTATGGCGGCTCCATAGTTAAGGTCAGGGCAGACATATACCTGTTTTATCCCCAGTTCCGTCCACCAGTAACAGAGCCGACTTGCCAGCTGTCCTTGAAACGCCCAGGGCGTGGTTTCCGGGTCGCAGCCAATGAACAGAATCATGCCGGTATTCTCGGCCATGTCTTTAAACACATTGGTCTGCGGTGCCATCATCCCTACGGACATGGTTTTCGTCCAGGGGCAGTCCATTCCCCATACATGCTGCGCCCCCCAGTACCAGCCCTCCCAGCTGTCCGGATTGGTACTCTGTGCGGTGTACCCTTCCCTCAACAGCCGGACCGGAACCCCGTGAGTCCCGTGCACACATTTCGTCTCCCCGTGATTCCCCCTCATCAAGTAAATAGCCGATGTCCCGTACTTCTGCTGAATCCTGGTTATCTCGCTGGCTATGATGTCGGTAGCCTCGTCCCAGGAGATTCTCTTAAACCGGCTGGTACCCCGGTTCTGTGGATTTCTCTCGCCGTCGGGGTCCCAGTCGACCCGCTTCAGCGGGTACTTAATCCGGTTTGGTGAGTAGACCCGCTTCTTGTAGCTCAGGCAGAACGGAGATACCGGCTCTTTCATCATTGGTTTGAAGACCTTGCCCCGCACCTCAACTTGCCAGGGGCTACATTGCTCAGCCGGATACTTCTCATCATAGTGCAGGGGCCTTATTCTCAGTATTCTGCCATCCTTCACATCGACCCGGGCAACATTAGAGCCATCGCCATGCCCGCTGAAGCTGAAGTTCTTGGTCAATGTTCTCCCTGATCCCCCGGAGACCGGTACCGGCTTCCGCTCATCACCCGGGTGCCTGATATATTTTTGGGTTGACATTTTCTTCCTTTCACGGCTTTACGGGTATGACTCATGGGTTGGCACCATTATATCACAGGCTTTATCACCCCGCATGCCTGTTGGTGAGGCAACCCATCCCCTGAGGTGACTTCCCTGTCCAGGCTTGGTGTCGATAGTTTTTCCTGTTAAGCCACAACCGGTTATAATCAGGCAGGTCAACCGGTGCCAAAAAGCCGCGCCCCCCAATTATCGTTTCAGCGAGGCAAAATGGCTGACTCTTCGGAACAGTTTTACGCACGGCATACCCGGCAATACGTTTTACCTGCACCGAACCTGAAAAATGCCGGGAGCGGGGAAGCAGCCATTATCAGGTCAGCATCCGCTGCTTTCCCTGACAGTGTCCGCTGAATACTAATCGGGGGTAGTTACGTGTGCCAGAGCGGAATAAAATGAGAGAGCTGCGATATTCTCTATTCAAACGGACTGAAGCCGGTGACATGATAAACGTAACGGGGTGGTATGCCACTCACTGCCCGGTTTACCCTCTTTTTAAGGTAACATCGGCTGCGACGCATGTCTTCCAGCTCAATTATGAACATCTCACCTTCACGAAGACTTGAAGCCTCGACGAGGGTGAGTTCTCCCCACCAGTTGGTTGCTGCCGGATGGGTGAACAACTGGTAATTCACATCGGCGATAGGCTGGTTGTCACTCATCCGGTAAAGTCGGCCAATTCCCACTAGATTTCCCCAATCATTTATCAAAGTACTGTGGCTATCTTAAACGTATCAGTACCGACTGTCAATATCCGGCAAAGTAGTAGCTTGATTTCGGGACTTTCAGATGGTACCGATGAGGAAACAACGGCGGGACGCAATGATGCAACCCCGGGACACCAGGAGGACCTGGAGACACATACTTTGACTTCTGTTTTATGGGGATAAGGTCATATGGCGGGTGAGTGCTTAACGGGTGGAAAACAAGGTAAATAGACCGTTAACCAGGGCGACCACGGAAAATACTGCCAGACCAATGGAAAGTTCCAGCCCGTTAATAATGAGCAGAGAAGAACTCACCATCGTGCTACCGAGCAAACTAATGCCCAGCCCCCACATACCACCAATTATAAGGGTAAAACCAAGTAGAAATCTCATAACCACCCTCGATATATTCCTTTTGAACCAGCCACAGGACTATTTGCTCCCCTGAATTAAAGTCATTCTCTATAATAATTTTTCCTCTTATTGACGCCTTAGTCAATCACCAATTGGTAGGGTAAGACCTCCCTACCAATTAACTAAAACCCTTTGTCAGAAACACGTAATGAGTATTGCTTACCCTGGACTAAGTACCCAAGCTGGACAAAACGAAGGATCCGTCATATCATTGTGAATAGCTGGTAAGAGGAGTGACCAATGGAACAGTCCAGGACATCAATGGTCGCGGGAATCCTTGATATAATCTCCGCAGTGTTCAAGCTCTTCGTAGTCTTCGGCCTGATTATCGCTATCATTGCTGCTGAGAGTGGCCCGTACATGGGCATGTTCCGGGCGGCATGGGGATTTCCGGCGAATGTAATAGCCATTCTGTGGACTATCACCATACCTCTGGCTATTCTGGGGATACTGGCTATGGTGGGCGGCATTTACGCGCTACAGGGGAAGAACTGGCCTCTGGCTCTCGCCGGTTCTATTGCGGCAGCGTTACCCTTATCGGTCGTGGGGATTGCCGCCTTTATCGTAACCGTGTTAACCAGAAACGAGTTTGAATGACACTGACCAGCCCCAGGCGCCGGTGAGCATTCGGAACGAGGCTGATGACCGGCAAGGTATATTACGGGACTTCTATTGAGCCAGTCATCACACTACCGGCTTCATCCCAGTCCCAATCCGCTTTGGCCACTTCGTCAATGACAAAGATATACACCGTGCCGCTTCCCGGTTGACGCCGGAAATTGGATGTGAAGGTTATCATGCCGCTGGTATCAGTAGTCCCCGACTCGGTATCCGAAGTTGCCCCTTCCCAGTGACCGTTCACCAGAGCCCCCGGCACCGGGTCGCTACTGGCATCAAGTATAAGCACGGTGGCTTGTCCGTACGTCCGCCAGCCCCAGTAGAGCTCCAGCAGCCCCATCTCAATGCTTTCCACGTGCATGGTGTTTGTCAATGCAGTAACGGCAATGACCACCCCATCAGCGGCGCTGTCTGCCGTCCCGTCATTCACCACCAGGCTGAATATGTAGTCGC